>JAYTLP010000585.1:0-4289 GCA_043729375.1 Myxococcales bacterium | reverse complement strand
GAGCGCACGGGCGACGGCAGAGACGAGGTCCTCCATCTCGAACGGCTTGGTGATGTAGTCGTGCGCCCCGAGCTTGAGCGCGCGCTTGGCTGTCTCGATGGAGCCGAACGCGGTGACGACGATGACGTGCGGCGGACCCGCGGGCGTGTCGGCCGCGCGGATCTCGGCGAGGAGATCGAGCCCGTCCATGTCGGGCATCTTCACGTCGGTGATGACGAGGTCGATGTCACCCTGCTTGGCGCGAGCGATGCCGGCGCGGCCACCCGACGCCACATCGACGCGGTAGCCTTCCTCGGTCAGCGACTCCGACACGAAGTCGCGCATCGCGGCGTCGTCCTCGACGACGAGCAGCTGTATGCGTCCGCGTTCGGTTCGGTCCATCGGCGAACTATGAGCACGGAAGGCGACGGAAGCGCAAACGTCCGCCGACCCGATCAACCGTCGGCGGGAAGGAACACGCGGAACTCCGTGCCTCCGGCGGCGGGCGCGTCGAGCTCGATCCATCCGTCGTGGTCCTTCACGATGCCGTTCGAGACCGCGAGGCCGAGGCCCGTGCCGGTCGGACCCTCGGCCTGCGTCTTCGTCGAGTAGAAGGGCTCGAAGATGCGCTCGCGATCGGCCTCGGGGATGCCGACGCCGGTGTCGCGAAGCGCGAGCACGACGAAGCGCAGGGGTGACGCCGTCTCGAGGCCGGGCCGCCGCCGCGATTGCCCGCGCAGCGCGATGGACAGCGTGCCGCCGCGCGGCATCGCGTGAATCGCGTTGACGCACAGGTTGAGGACCACCTGCTGGAGCTGGTCGGCGTCGCCCACGACCACGGGTGCCGGTGGCGGGGACAGCGCGTCGGTCTCGTGCGGGTCGCACACATACGGCGCCTGCACGACCGTGATCCCCGCCTGCTCGAGCTGCTGGTCGAGGACGTCCACCGCGTCGTGCACCACGCGCCCGAGCTCGACGGGCGCGCGCACGCGCTGCGGGCGTCGAGCGAAGTCGAGGAGCTGCTGGATGATCTTGGTGATGCGCTGCGTCTGCGCGGCGATGATGCCGGCGTTCTTGGCGACGTCCTCGGGCCGGAGCACACCCTCTTGCCGCATCGCCTCGTCGGCACGCTTCTCCATGTTGCGCGCGCGCCCGTTGATGACGTTGAGCGGCGTGCCGACCTCGTGCGCGATGCCGGCGGCGAGCTGACCGATGGTGGCGAGCTTTTCGGACTGGCGCAGGCGTGCCTCGAGCGCGAGCTTCGCGTCGACGCCGTCGAGGATCTCGCGTCGCGCCTCGCGCAGAGAGCCCGTCATCTCGTTGAAGCGCTCCGCGAGGTCGCCGACCTCGTCGTCGCGCTCGCGCAGGATCACGCGCCCGAGGTCGCCCCGGGTCACGTCGTCGACGGCCTCGACGAGGCGCTTGAGCGGGCTCGACAGCGTGCTGTTCGCCGACAGCCACACGAGCAGCGCGAGCATGAGGCTGAGGCCCCCCACGGCGTAGAGGGCGCTGGAGACGCTGTCGCGCATCGCGCGCACCGTCTCGCTCTCCTCGCGGACGAGCTCGAGCGCGGCCACGATGCGCCCGTTGGCGTCGTGGATCGGCTCCATGACCGCGTACACCGGCAGGTCGTCGATCTCGACCGCTTCGCCGTAGGGCAGCCCCTCTACCACCACGCGCTGGAGGCGGAGCTGCCGGGTGGGGTCACGCGAGGGCGGCAGGTACACGGCATCACCGCTGACGGAGATGGCGCGCGTACCGCCGGGGGCTTCCGCCATGTCGGCCGCGCCGGCGTCGACGAGCCCCATGTCGGCGTGGCTCTCGTCGCCGATCCGGAACGCCGAGCCCGATCTTCCGGATCGCTGGAGCTCGATGTACGTGAGGCGGATGTCGGGCACGGTGGCCTGCCAGCGTGCGAGGAGCGGCCCGATCTCCTCGACGTGCCTGTCCTTCAGTGTCGCCTCCAGCGTGACGCGCGTGAGGCCGCCGAGCGCCGAGAGCCGGCGTGCGGAGTCCGCGCTCAGCTCGCTCCTGCGGTTGCGCACGGTCACGAAGCCGTAGAGCCCGAGCGTGAGCATCACGAGGGTGACGGTGATGACGGTGAGGCGTGCGCCGATCTTCACTCGGCGATCACGATAGCGCGGTCAAGAACGCCCGCGCCTTCACGTGGGTCTCGGCCCACTCGCCATCCGGCGTCGAGTCGGCGACGATGCCGCCACCGACGGGCAGCACCAGCTCACCGCGCTTCACGACCCCCGTCCGGATGGGCAGCGACAGATGCAGCGCGCGGCCCGCGCCTAGCCACCCGAGCGCGCCGCAGTACACGCCTCGCGCGACGCCTTCGAGCTGGTCGATGATCTGCACGGCGGCGAGCTTCGGTGCGCCCGTGACGGAGCCTCCCGGAAGCATCGACGCGAGCAGATCCGCCGTTCCGCGCTCGACGCGCGCCTCGATGGTGGACACGAGGTGGTTCACCGTGGGCAGCGCGAGCACGCGTCGCGCCGAGGCTGTGACGCTCCCGAGCGCACCGACCTTGCCGAGATCGTTCCGCACGAGGTCCACGATCATGAGGTGCTCGGCTGCGTCCTTCTCGCTGTCGAGGAGCGCACGTACCTGGGCCGCATCATCTGCCTCGTCGCTGCCACGCGGGCGCGTGCCCTTGATGGGGCGACTCAGCGCGTACGCGGCATACCGCCCGTCCACCTTGCGCGTCTCGACGCGCAGTAGCTGCTCCGGCGAGTTGGAGACGATCGTCCCGGCGTCGGTGGCGAGGAACGCGCCGAGCGGCGCCGGCGCGACGCGGCGCAGCGCGAGGTACAGCGCCAGCGCGCTCTCGTCGCTCACGCGAGCGACGAGCCGCTGCGCGAGATTCACCTGGTACGCATCACCACAGCGGAGGTACTCGAGGATGCGCTCCACCCGCTTCTCGTAGTCCACCTTCGACCACAGCGGCACGAGCGTGGCCGGCGCGAGCGAGACAAGCGGCAGGGGCGTGCGACGCAGCCTGCCCAGCAGCTGCTCGGCGGCAGCGCCGTCGTGCGCGAGTATCTCGGCAACGTCGCGCTGGCGGTCGTAGCGCCACACCGCGCGATAGCGCGCGAAGTCGACGCCGGGCAGATCGAGGTCGTCGACAGCGACGAGCGTGCGACCGTGCAGCCGGGCGAGCTCGTGTGCGGCCGCGTCGTACGTGACGTAGCCCACCGCGATGGGCCACTCGTCGTCGACGGGCCCGGTGCTCCATCGTCGCTGCGCGTCCTCGAGCAAACGGAACGGCTCGCCCGCATCCCCGCGGCGCCAGACGAGCCCGTCGTCGGGGTCGCAGCCGGCAAAGCTGTAGCGACCGAGGCCATCGCCGCCCTGCGCACCATCGAGGAGGAACGGTCGCGCGCCTCGACTCACGCGGCGCAGCACCTCGTCGGCGGGCAGCGCGGGCGCCGCCACCTTGATCATGCGCGGGGTTCTTCGATGAGCAGCGCACCCTCGCCGCTGCACTCGACGTAGGGCGTGGGCTCCCCGTTCTCGCCGCGCAGCAGCTTCGGCTGCACGCGCCCGAACCAGCCGGCGAGGTTCGACGCCTCGACGATGTGCGGCGTGTTCGGGTCGACCTTCAGCGTGAACAGCGGGCGCTCGGAGCGCAGCACGATGGAGCCCTGCCCGCGGAACTGCACGAGCCGGGGCGGCATGACGTCGGCCCCCGCCCCGGGCATGCGGCCATTCTCCCAGGCGAGCGAGTCGTCGAACGAGAAAGCGTGCTGTTCGCGCACGTAGACGATGTCGTCCTCGAGGCGCAGCAGCACGAAGTGCCCGCCGCGCGGCGAGACGAGCATCATGCCGCGCCCGGTGGCCGCGAACATGGGCGCCTCCTCGTCGCCGAACAGCTCCTCGAGGACCTGACCGCGCGCGCGCCGGCGCAGCGGCTCGAACGTGAGCGTCGCTGCCGACGACACGACGCCGGTGGTGCGCGTGTAGGCGCGCTCGACGACGCTCGTGATGAGCATGCCGCCTTCGGCCAGCGCGAAGAGGTCTCCGCCCGGGCTCGCGCGAAGCATCCGCGCGGAAGCGAACGAGGCGACGGGCTCGGCGCTGCGGATCGCGAGCGGTGGCGTGATGGCGTGGAGGTCCTCGGTGGGCAGCGGCACACGCTCGCCGGGTGCGCGGAGCTGCCAGCGCCCCACGGCGCGCGCGCCATCGCTGGCGCCGTCCTCGTGCTCGGGAGAGACGAAGGGCTGGTCACCATCGAGCAGCGTCGAGCCGATGCTGGCGGCGCGCTCGAGCTCGGTACGCTGGAGGCTGCCCTCCTCCTCGAGCTC
>JAYTLP010000584.1:0-4719 GCA_043729375.1 Myxococcales bacterium | reverse complement strand
AAACGCCGCAACCATAAGAGCCACAGCCGTCAGGAGCAGCGCGCCTCCACAGCGAAGCTCACGGCCCCCGCGTCGCCCGTCCAGGCAAAACGGCCGCTCTCCAATCAGCTCCAGCGCATCGGCGGCGCGCTCACTCCCGAGGACATCAGCGCGATCATGCGTCAGGCCGACAACGGCCAGATGTACCGGCTCTGCGACCTCGCCGAGGAGGCAAGGGCCAAGGACGCTCACCTCGGCGCGCTGCTCTACCGGCGCGAGACGGCGGCCTCGGCGATGCCCTGGCAGGTTGTCCCCACGAGCGATCGCCCCAAGGCGCTTCGGATCGCCGCCTGGGTCGATCGCGTACTCCGCGAGCTCGGCGAGCAGCCGATGCCCGGCCTCGATCTGAAAGACCTCCCCTCGATCCTCGCTCACCTCAACGGCGCCATCCTCCCCGGCTACGCCGCTGCCGAGGTGCTTTGGAAGAAGGACGGCAAGTACGTCGTCCCCAAGGGCATGCTCCCCATCGGAGCGCGCCGCTTCATCTACTCCCAGTACGACGGCAGTCTGCGGTGGTGGGATGCCACGAGCGCATCCACCAGCTACCCCGGCGTCGACCTTCGATCGGAGTATCCCGAGGGTCGCTTCCTCGTTCACCGGCCCCGCATGACCGGCGCCGCGGGCCCTCGCGAGGGCCTCGTTCGTCCTCTCATGTGGGCCTCGCTGTTCCGGACGTGGTCGATCACCGACTGGATGCGGCTCGCTGAGCTTGCCTGGAAGCCCTACCGCTACGGCGAGTACGAGCGGGACGCCACGGACGGCGACAAGAACAATCTCGCCGACGCGCTGGAGAGCCTCACATCGAACGGCTGGGCGATCTTCCCCAAGTCCACCTCGTTCAAGCTGGAGTTCGCCAAGGGGCTCGGCGACAGCAAGAACCACGAAGCTCTCGTCGCGTTCCTCGCGGCCGAGATGAGCAAGCTCGTGCTCGGCGCGACGCTCACCGTCGAGCAGGGCAAGACCGGGGCGATGGCCCTTGGCAACGTGCATGCCGACGTGGCCAAGTCGATTCGCGATATGGATGCTCGCGCTCTCGAAGCGACGATTCGCCGGCAGTTGATCGCTCCGCTTGTGGCGCTCAACTTCGGGGCCTCGTGCCCTGTCCCCGAGTTCCGCTTCCTGACCGAAGAGGGCGCCGACCTCGAGCGGCTCTCGAACGCCATCCAGCGCCTCATCGGCAAGAACGGCGATCTTCTCGATATCCCACAGGACTGGGTTCGCGCGACGTTCGGTATCCCCGACCCGCGCCCGGGCGATCTGCTCATGGGCGGTCGCATCTTCCAGCTGCCCGTCGCCGAGGCCGAACCCGCAACGGCACCGGCTGCAACCGAACCTGCTGACGGTGGCGACGACGCCCCGCCTGCGGACGCCCGCACGATGACGCGCATGCTCAACGTGTACCGACTCGACAAGGTGCTGCGGCAAGCGCGCATCCGCGACGTCCCTGCGCAGGGCCGAGTCATCCTCGCTGCCTGAACGAGACCACCATGCTCCTCCCCTCGCACCTCGCCGCCGCTTTCCTCGCCGCGGAGGGGTGGCGCGATCAGCGTACCTTGGGAGCCCCCGAGGCTCCGCTCGATCACCCGGCCCGCACGGCGCCGCTCTCAGGCACGCTCGGCGGGTCGGTGACCTGGCTTGGCTGGATCGAAGACGCTCAGCGCACCTGGGTCGCCTTCGTCGATCGTGCCAACTTCGCGCTGCTCTGGACCTCGCGCGATGCAACCGGCGGTGTCCTCGGCTCCCCGGCTGGCTTCCAGCGGGACCTCGCCAAGGACAACGGCGACGGCGCCGTCCACGTCGACAAGCCCGTCGGGGCGAAGGCCGAGATGCCGGTTCCCGGGCCGACGCCGCGACCTCTCGCAGCCGGGCCGTCGCCAATGCAGCCGTCGCTCAAGGTCTCCACGGTGGACTTGCTATCGCCGCTCGTCGCGAACGGGATCGCCATGACCCTCGCTGCGCAGCACGCGCACTGGAACCTTCGCGGCGCATCGTTCAATCCGCTGCATCAGCTCTTCGGCGAGCTCTACTCGGCACTCACCGGTCACACCGACCGCCTGGCCGAGCGCATCGCTACCCTTGGCGGTGTCGCTCCCGGCGCGCTCGAGCTGATCGCTACGATCGTCGCGTCGTCCAAGGTTATCGAGCCCATGGCGACGCCGGACGGGCAGCCGAACGAGTACGCCTTCGTCGAGTACCTTGCCAATCGCCTCGACGCGTACATCGCCAGTCTCGCGACCGCCTACGGCAAGACCGACGCCATGGGCGAAGTCGCCACGACCAACGCGCTCGCCGACGTCCAGGAAGACCTGGAGAAGTTCGGCTGGAAGCTGCGCGCTCACCTCCAGTAGCCGAGTCGACCTCCGCTCCCAAGCGCCGCTCGACTGCCCACCACCTCACCCGTCGATCGCGCCCGCGTCGATCCGCGAAAGACCACCATGAACAAGGAACTCGCCAATGCCGCTCTCGTCGCGCTCACCCTCGCCCACGCAGTCACAGACCCTGGCGGAGCGAGTGCGCGAGGAGCAGGCAATGTCCAGCCTCCCGAGACGAGCGAGCTTGCCGGCGAACAGGATGAGCTGTTCGTGTCGGGAACCGTCCTGCGTGACGTGTCAGGCGATGATCGCGCGGGACAAGCGCCGCTCGCGCCGAACCGCTTCCGGATCGTAGCGTCCACCGAGATCGTCGACAGTCACGGGACCAAGCTCAAGCAGAACTGGGACCTGAAGCGCTACCTCGAGAACAACGTTCTCCAGTGGGCCCACAACCGATCGGACGACCGCCCGGCGATCGGCAACGTTGAAGAGCTGAAGGTCAAGGCCAAGCAACTCACCGGCGTCGCGGTCTTCGATTCGACGACCGAGTTCGACCGCGAGATTCTGGCCAAGTACCAGAAGGGCGTGCTCCGCGGCTTCTCCGTGGGCTTCCGCGCGACGAAGTACACCATCGAGGTCATCGACGGCGAGGAGATCCTTGTGCTCGACGAGCTCGAGCTGTTCGAGATCTCCGCCTGCAACGTCCCCTCGAATCCCCAAGGCCTCACCGTCGCCGAGTCGAAGCGCAACGCCGACACCCTCGGCCGCATGATGGACCGCGCCCGCGCCGCCCGCTTCTCGGAGCGCGCCGGCGCCGTCCCCTTCACCCGTCACGCGACGAGCACGGGCGACTGGAACGCTCTCCTCGCCGAGCGTCGTGTTCGCGCCTACGCGACCACCACCAACGGCGTCGTCGACTTCGCCAAGTACGCCGAGGCCTTTGCCTACGCCGATCCCGAGAAGCGCTCTGACCCCGCGGGCTACCGCTTCCTCCACAGCGACATCGTCGACGGCAAGCTCGTCGCGGTCCGCGCCGGCTGCCTCGAGGCCATGCGCGCCGTCGCCGCGAGCGGCCTCCCCGAGAGCGATCTCACCGCCGTGAAGCGGCACATCGCCGACGACCTGAACCTCTTCGGCCTCCAGCCCTCGTGGGCGCGGCAGGCCGCTAATCCGTCCACCCCCAAGCCCGCGCCCACGCGAAGCACCGGAGTCCAGATCCCCATGAAGAACGTCACCATCGACAGCGCCCGCGCCACCGCCAAGGGCATGACCTGCGAGGTCGCCTGCCCGTCCTGCGAAGAGAAGATGGGCCTCGAGGTCAAGGTCGCGCCGATGGCGACCGAGAAGGCCGCCGAGGTCGACAAGCTCTCCAGCGACCTCAGCGCCCGCACGGCGGAGCTCGCCACCGCGACCAAGGATCTCGCCGAAGTCCGCACGCTCAAGGGCGCGGACGAGGCGCGGATCACGTCGCTGTCCACGGACCTCGACAAGGCCAACACGGAGATCCGCGCGGCGCGCGAGTCCATGGCCCGCCGCGACCTCGACGCGCTCGTCGCGGCCGACAAGTTGCCCCCGTCCGAGCTGGAGGCCGAGCTCGAGGTGTCGCGCCTCTACCTCGCCGACTCGACCCGTGATGCGGCCGGCGCTCTCGTCGGTCAGGTGAAGTGGGCCGCTCGGCTCGCGAAGATCGGCGAGCGCAAGGCGACGGGCATGCTCAGCGGGCCCGTCATCACCGTCGACAAGAACGCGCCCGGCGGCGTCCGCAGCGGCGGCGGGATCCCCGGCTCGACCGTGAGCCTCACTGGCAAGGACGCTCAGGGCCGCACCGTCGGCGGCCAGGGCCGCGCGTCGCTGATCATCGCTCGCGCCGAGGCTCCCGCCCCCGCGCTCTGATCTCTCCCGCGCCGCGAGCAGTACTCGTTCGCTCGCGGCCACCCTCTCTCATTCTCTCACCCAACCATCTTCGCGTGTGACCGGCTCGGCGAGCCCGGACGGCACCGCTCCATCTGGAGTTCCATCATGCTGACGACTCGCGCCCGCGAAATGCTCGGGAATGCTCTCATTTACTCGTTCGAGAGCGGCTGTGCCACCGCCGTCGGGGAAGGCGTCCCCGTCAAGTTCGGCACCACCGACGACATCATGGTCCTCGCCGGCGCGAACGACCCGCTCGCGATCGGCCTGTGCCGCAAGTCGTACACCGCCGGCATGTCCACCGCCGGCAAGCCGATCGAGGTCATCCTCTTCGGCCAGTTCATCAAGAAGGTGAAGGTCGGCACCGGCGGCGCGACCCGCGGCAAGGACGCGATCACCGTCGCCGACGGCTTCACCGACGCTCCCGCGAACGGCGGCGGGACCACGTCGCAGATCG
>JAYTLP010000583.1:0-4001 GCA_043729375.1 Myxococcales bacterium | reverse complement strand
GCGCCGCCCGCCTAGTTCACCGTGATGGGCGCTGCGGTCGTGACGCCAGCTCCGTACCACGAGATGCTGCCGGTCTGCGACGGGATGGGCGTGGCCTTGCCGGTCGTGACGTCGATGGTGACCATGCCGTCGGCAGAGGTGAAGCCGAACAGCTTCTGCTTCCAGTAACCGAGGCCCCAGATCGCGCTCGCGCCCGTGACACCGATCTCGGTGGCTGCGCCGGTCGTGATGTCGACCTTGACGAGCACGTCCGATGGTTCCGTGCCGGTGACCGTCGCGTACGTCGCACCCTCGACGGAGACGAGGTCACCGCTCGAGACCCAGCCGTTGCCGTAGTTGCCGACGAGCGTTTGCAGGCCAGTCGTAGGATCGATTCTGTACACGTCCCCGTTCGTGGTGGCACCGAGGAGCGCCTCCTTGCCACCGCTCGAGTTGGCGATGAACGAGAGCCCGTTGAAGCTGCCACCCTGGAACGCGCTGAGGAGCGTGCACTTCGCCGTCGTCTTGTCGATTCCGTAGATGTTCGTGTACGAGATGCCGATCATGTTGCCGTCGTGGTCGAGCGCGATGTCCGTCATCGTATCGGCGCCGGTCGGCCACCCGAAGGCGGCGATGCTCGCGATGGTCAGCGTCTCGGGGTCGACGCTGTAGAGCATCGTGTCGGTATGCGCGTAGACGAACGCCACCACGGCCACGCTGCTGTCGCCGGATGAGACGGCAGCGTCGCTGCTGGGGAGCATGCCCGCCAGATCGGTGCCGACATGGGTGTCGCGACCACGCGGTCTCGAGCACGCCGACAGTACCAGCACTAGAAGAAGGGAGAACGACGGCATCCGCATGTCCTCGAATTTTACCACGACGCCGTTGCGGGGGGGAACGGGCGGGACTACCTTTGCGGCCCGGAGGACAGTCACCATGTCTCAAAAGATCGGCCTCGTCGGCCTCGGCGTCATGGGCGAGAATCTCGCGCTCAATATCGAAGAGAAGGGCTTTCCCATCGCCGTCTCGAACCGCTCGACGGAGAAGGTCACGCAGCTCCTGAATGCCCACCCCGGCAAGCAGCTCAAGGGCGCGCACTCGGCTCGCGAGCTCGTCGGATCGCTCGAGCGACCGCGGCGCATCATCATGATGGTGAAGGCGGGCAAGGCCGTCGACGACACCATCGCGCAGCTGGTGCCGTACCTCGAAGAGGACGACATCCTCATCGACGCCGGCAACGAGCTGTTCACCGAGACCGTGCGTCGCGGCGACGCGCTCACCGGCAAGAAGATTCACTACGTCGGCATGGGTGTGTCCGGTGGCGAAGAGGGCGCGCGCAAGGGCCCGTCCATGATGCCGGGCGGACCGAAGGCAGCGTACGACGCGCTCGCGCCCATCCTCACGAAGGTCGCGGCGCAGGTCGACGACGGGCCGTGCGTCGACTACATGGGCCCGGGCGGGGCCGGTCACTACGTGAAGATGGTGCACAACGGCATCGAGTACGGCGACATGCAGCTCATCGCAGAGTGCTACGACGTCCTGCGCACGCTCGGCGGGCTCTCGGTCAACGAACTCGCCGACACGTTCTCCGCGTGGAACGAGGGCGAGCTGCAGTCCTTCCTCATCGAGATCTCGGCGCGCGTCCTGCGCAAGAAGGACGACCTGACGAACCAGCCACTCGTCGATGTCATCCTCGACAAAACCGGCATGAAGGGCACCGGCAAGTGGACCGTGCAGCAGGCCGCCGAGCTGGGCTCACCGTTGCCCACCATCGCGAGCGCGCTCGAGGCTCGAATGCTGTCGGCGCAGAAGACGGAGCGCGTCGCCGCAAGCAAGCTCCTCGGCGGCCCGCAACCCGGCGCGCTGAAGGACGTGGACAAGAAGCAGCTCGTCGAGGACGTGAAGCAGGCGCTGTATGCCTCGAAGGTCTGCTCCTACGCGCAGGGCATGAACCTCCTGTCGACGGCCGGCAAGACCTACGACTGGGACCTGCAGCTCGGCAAGATCGCGCGCATCTGGAAGGGTGGCTGCATCATCCGCGCGAAGTTCCTCGACCGCATCAAGCAGGCTTACGACAAGGACGCCGGCCTCGTGAACCTGCTGGTCGACGCCGACTTCACGAAAGAGCTCGCCGATCGGCAGACCGGCTGGCGCCGCGTGCTCGGGCTCGCCGTGCAGCACGGCCTCGGCATGCCGACCATGACCGCGTCCCTCGCGTACTACGACGGCTATCGCCGCGAGCGCCTGCCCGCCGCCATCACCCAGGCGCAGCGCGACCTGTTCGGGGCGCACACGTACGAGCGCATCGACCGCGAGGGTTCGTTCCACAGCGACTGGTCGAAGAAGTAGGCCTACGTCGGCATGCGGCCATCGAGCGCCGCAGTGCTCGCGGTCGCGCTCGCGGGTTGCGAGACGAGGCCGCCGAGCTCCATCGCGGCCGCGTGCGTCGTGATGCCCGCGCGACGGCTTCGCGTGGGCAGTGACCGGAACGACAGTCGAGATTGCAGCGCGGACCCTGCGCGGAGCTCACTACGCGGCCCACGCCGTCGTGTCCTCGATTGCTGCGCTCCCGACGAGGGCCGCCGACTGGCCTCGATGACGCCACGCGTGGCGTCATCGAGGGCTTCTACAACCGCAGCTTCACGGTGCAGGAGCGGGCCTTCACGCTGTCGCTCATGCACCAGCTCGCGGAGAACACGTACCTCTACTCGCCGAAAGGTGACCCCTATGTCGGGCCCTTGTGGCGCGAGCTCTACGCGGGCCAGGCCGCAGCCGACATCCGCGCAGCGGCAGGGCTGGCCGACACACTCGACATCGACTTCGTCTTCGGGATCGCGCCGACCCTCGCAACCACGGACGGTGATCCGACGACGTCGATCCGGTTCTCGAGCGAGGTCGACCACGGCGCACTACGCGACAAGCTGGCGGGCATGCACGCGCTCGGCGTGTCGCGCTTCGGCATCCAGTTCGACGATGCCGCGGGCGAGCTGTACTGGGCCGAGGACCGCGCGAAGTACGCCACGCTGGCCGAAGCGCACGCCGCGCTCGCGAACCGCCTCGTGGCAGAGCTCGATGCACCGCTCCTGTTCGTCGGTACGGCATACAACTCGGCCGCTCCGGCGTGGCACGCATACAACACCGAGCTCGGGCAGCGTCTCGACGCCCGCATCCAGGTGATGTGGACCGGCCCCGTCACGTTCTCGCCGACGATCGGCCGGGATGACCTCGTCGACATCGATCTTGCGCTCGGCCGACAGGTCGTGTTGTGGGACAACTGGCCGGAAGCGGCGATGCCCGTGACCGGCCGCGACCCGCTCCTCTACACGGGGACGCAGGCGCTGCTCACCAACGCGACGCTGGTCGGAGACTTCGGCAACCCCGTGCACGACTTCTGGAAGGTGCTCGGGCCGCTCGCCGACTACGCGTGGGCCCCTGAGCACTACGATGCCGACGTCGACTATGCCCGGTGGCAGCCGCGGCTCGCGCAGCTCGAGGGCTGCCGCTGAGCGCGTCCCTTGACCGGAGTGAAGCGGTGCGGTCAGGTGCGCGCCGCATGTGGCGCCGACGACTCCCGCTGTGTGTGCTCGTCGCGCTGGCGCTGACGTTCCGGCTCGCCGTGGTCCTGTCGTTCCACGCGACGGCCGGCGACGGGACGCAGTACTACAAGCTCGCCGAGCAGCTCCGGCTCACCGGACGCCTCGCCTACGCGGCGCCGCCCGCACCGACGGCTTGGTCCCGCCTGCCCGGTTACCCGCTGTTCCTCGCGACCACGTCGGTCTTCCATCGCGGGCCGAGCACCGTCGAGGAGCACACCACGCGCGCCGTCTGCGAGAACGCGGTGCTCGACGTCGGCACCGCGCTGCTCGTCTTCGCAATGCTGGAAGCGACTGCCGGTGCGGTGGCCGCGTACCTCGGCTTCGTCTTCGTCGTCCTCTGCCCGATCATCGTCATCTGCTCGGCGCACGCGCTGACCGAAAGTCTCGCGACGTTCCTCACGACCCTCGTCGTCTTCCTCTGCCTGC
>JAYTLP010000582.1:0-3629 GCA_043729375.1 Myxococcales bacterium | reverse complement strand
AGGGCTCCTCCACGAGCTGGTCCTCACGCGCGGACATCGATGAGGCGCTCGAGCGGCGCGAGCAGGCGCTCACCGGTGTCACAGTGCGGTGCCGCGCGGACGAGGACTGGAGTGACGAACATGCTCGCGATTCCCGCGGCGAGCAGCGGCCGGAGAGTCTCCTCGTCGACGATGCCGCTGTGCACGCCGAGGCGCGCGAGCACGAAGCCGAACTCGCCGAACTGCGCGAGCCTCGCGCCCGACCGCAGCGCCACCCGCTCCGGGAAGCGCATGACGAGCGCCAAAAGCGTGGCAAGCAGCGCCTTGCCGGAGAGCCACCGAGCAGCACCAGCACCACGATGGGGTGCGCGAGCACGACGCGGGTCGAAGAGCATACCCATCGATACGGAGAGGACGCTCACGAAGGCGTCGCGCAGGGGCAAGACGTTGCTCATCGCGCGGTGGCCGGACCCGGTGCCGGCGACGACCATACCGCCGAGGAGAGCGCCGAGCAGGAGTGACAGGCCGGCGCGCGACGTCAGCCGTGCCGTGCCGTGCCGATGCAGAGCCCGAGGACGGGGAGCAGGAACACCTCGCGGCTGCCGCTCTCGTCGACCCAGTCGAGTACGCGCGGGACGACGAGCCGCGCGGCGAACGCGATTGTACCCGCGACGAGCAGCGCCTTGCCGGGCGCCCACTCGACGAGGACGGCGAGGTCCGCAGCGCCACCTCGCGACGGTGCCGGCATCGGAACGATCAGCACCATCGGGACGACGAGAAGATCCCGGAAGATCAGCGTGCGACGATGAACTTGCCGTGCGGAGCGTCGAGTTCCCGCCGATCGACGAGCGCGCAGCATGATGGTCGTCGACGACAGCGAGAAGATGAAGCCGTACAGCAGCGCCCGGCCGTGGCTCTGTCCGAAGGCGCGCGCGATCGCGACGGTGGCGAGCGTGGTGAGCACGACCTCGAGGAGGCCGCCCAGCCGGCGCGCCGGCGAGCAGCAGGCCTGCGACCGCAGGCAACTGCAGCCGCGCGAGCAGCACCGTGACGAAGACCCCGAGCGCCGCGATGACCGCGAGCTCGTCGACGAGCAGCGGGCGCTCCGACGCGGCGAGCTACCGCGACCCGATGTCGACGACCTGCCCCGCGCCGCGCGAGGCCTCGCAGAGCCGTCCGCGCTCGAGCAGGAACACACGCGCTGCCACATCGTGGGCGAGCGCGACATCATGGGTGACCACGATCTGCGTGACCCCCGTCTTGCCGACGGCGAAGATGGCGTCGCGGACCTCCTGCTTGAGCGACGGATCGAGCGCGGAAGTGGGCTCGTCGTAGAGCAGCACCTCGGGTTCCATCGCGAGCGCCCGGCAGATCGCGACGCGCTGGCGCTGTCCACCCGAGAGGTGATCCGGATACGCATCCTCTTTGCCCGACAGGCCGAGCTGCGCGAGCAGCACGCGGGCGCGCTGCTCTGCAGCCGCCGGCGTCATGCCACGCACACGCACCGGCGCGAGCTTGCAGTTCTCGAGCACGGTCAGGTTCGCAAACAGCTCGAAGCTCTGGAACACGAGGCCGACCCGACCCCTCAGCTTCGACTGGGCCTGCGCCTGTGCGCGACCGGCGCCGACCTCCGCGGTGCCGACGCGGATCGTCCCGGCGTCGAACGGCTCGAGGCCGACAAGGCAACGCAGCAGTGTGGACTTGCCACCGCCCGACTGCCCGAGGACGGCCGCCGTCGTCCCCGTCTCGAGGTCGAAGCTCACGCCATCCAGCACGCGCGTGGAACCGAACGCCTTGCCCAGCTCGTCGACCTGGATCACGTCGAACGAGACTACGGATCAATGCCGCTCGATACAACCACGCTGAAGCCTTCTCGCGCCCCGGTCGAGCCGTGAGAGCCGTTGTCTACCGAGCAACGCTACGCGTTCGCTCCTGCAGCCGCAGCTCGACGTACCGAGAGAGCCGGGCGAAGGGCAGTCCGAGCAGCAAGTAGACGAGGGCGACGACGATACCGAGGCCGAGGTGATCCCGCGTGGCATTCGCGAGGTTCATGTACGTCTTGTTCAGCTCCGTGAGCGTGACGAGGGCAACGAGCGACGAGTCCTTGAGCAGCGCGATGAAGTCGTTGGTCATCGGCGGGAGCGCCACCCGCAGCGCCTGCGGGACGACCACGTGCCGCAGCGTCTGCCACCGCGAGAGGCCGAGCGTGAACGCGGCCTCGTGCTGGCCGACATGCACGCTGAGCAGGCCGGCGCGATAGTTCTCCGCCTCGGCGGCGGCATAGTTGAGCCCGAGTGCAAGGCAGCCGGCCGTGAACGGCGCAAGCTTGAGGCCCAGCTCCGGCAGGCCGAAGTACAGCATGATCATCTGCACGAGCAGGGGCGTGCCGCGGATGAACTCGATGTACGCGGTGCAGATCGCCCGCACCGGCAGCGGGCCGAACGTGCGGCCGAGCGCGAGAAGCACGCCGAGCCCGACCGCGATCACCATCGCGCACAGCGAGATGAGCAGCGTGAGCCCGGCGCCGCGCGCAAAGAGCGGGAGCATGCGCGGGTAGCGCTGCGTCAGGCGCGTCCACAGCGGCGGGATCTTGCCGACGGCCGCACGCCAGCTCTCGAAAGCGCCCGCGATGGGCTGGAGCGTGCGCGGGTCTTGCCCCAGCAGCGTCGCCGTCGAGGCGTTCCACAGGCCCCAGCGCTCGTACACGTCGCGCAGCGAACCGTCGCGGCCGAGCGTATCGATGGCCTCGTCGATGGCGGCGCCGAGCGCCTCGTCGTCGCGCGGGCTCGCGATCGCGTAGCGCACCTCGCCGAAGCTGCCCGGAAGCACCTCGAGCTCCGCCTCGATCTCGCCGTAGTACTTCGTGATCGCTTCGTCGAGGAGCACGGCATCCGTGCGACCGAGGCGCAGGTCCTCGAAGATCTCGTTCTGGCCGCCGTCGTAGCCGCGCACGTCGGCGCCCGCGCGAACGAGGATGCGCTCCGCGAGCGAGCCCGGCAGCGTTCCCACCTTCCGGCCACGCAGCGACTCGAGGGTGCGCGGCGCGCTGGAGTCGCCTCGACGGATGGTGAGGCGTTCCGGGCTCACGTAGTACGGCCGCGACAGCCGCGCCACACGGCGCTTCTCGTCGGCCACCTCGATGCCGCAGATCGCCACGTCGAAGTCGCCGCGCGCGAGCAGCTCGAGCAGCTGATCCCACTGCCCCTGCACCGGATGCGCGCGCACGCCTAGCCGCGCGGCGAGGCGATCGGCGAGCTCCACCTCGAAGCCCACGAGGTGGTTCGGATCCATGGGGTCCTGGAACACGTACGGGGCGCCACCTTGCGAGTCCGCGCCCCAGCGCAGCTCCTTCGCGCCACGGATCGTGTCGAGGTGCGAGCCCCACGCAGGCGCGCAGAGCACGCACGCGAGCACGAGCAGCGTCGCCTTCACGAGACCAGCCTCGACAGCAGCGCCTGCGCTGCGAGCGGGGCCTTCTCCTTGGCGCCGTTGACGAAGAACACGAAGGCGTCACCGCTACGCGACCACGTCCGCGCGCGCTCGGCCCACGCGTCGAGCTCGCGCGGCGCGTACCCGGTGGCCTTCTTCGCATCGCTGCGGCACAGCCGCGCATAGGAGAAATCGGCGGTGCGGGCGTCGATGGACGGGTA
>JAYTLP010000581.1:0-10370 GCA_043729375.1 Myxococcales bacterium | reverse complement strand
AGACCCCCGGCGCCACGCCCGAGCACCTCCGCCACGTCGAGATCGGCTGGCCCGCGCCCATCCTCCGCGACCGCCTCACGCTCGTCGACACGCCCGGCGTCAACGACATCAACGAGCAGCGCGCCGAGATCACCTACGGCTACATCCCGCGCGCAGACGCGGTGCTCTTCTTGCTCGACGGTGCGCAGGTGCTCAAAGCATCGGAGCGTGCCTTCCTCGAGCAGCGCATCCTGCGGCGCTCGCGCGACAAGATCTTCTTCGTCATCGGCAAGATCGATCTGCTCGCGCCCGACGAGCGCGAGGAGACGCTGCGCTTCGCGCGCACGCACCTGTCGAAGGTGGTGCCCGACCCGATGATCTTCCCGCTGTCGGCCAAGCGGCAGCTCTCGCCCGACCCGGCCGTGCGCGAGACCTCCGGCATGCAGCCGCTCCTCGATCACCTCGGCGCGTACCTGACCACCTCGCGTGGCCAGGTCCTCCTCGACAACGGCATCGCGGACGCGCTGCGCACGCTCGGCTACCTGCGCCAGAACCTCGGCATCAAGCGGCGCTCGCTGTCCTTCGAGCTCGAGGAGCTCGAGGCGCGCATCGGCAAGGTTCGCAGCCAGCTCGATGGTGCGAGGGCTCATCTCCGCGCCCACCACGCACGCATCCGCGCCGAAGCCGACGCGGTGAAGGCCGGCGTCCGGCTCGAGCTCGAGACCTTCGTGCGGGAGCTCAAGGCACGCCTCCCCGACGAGATCGATCGCGTGTCGGGAAACGACGTGAAAAAGTACCTCCAGCCCTTTCTCGAGGACACCTGGAAGGCGTGGGCGGAGAACCTGGGCGACAAGGTGGCCGGGCAGCTCGAGCGCCTCGCCGAGGAGATCATCCAGGTCACCAACGAGGACGTCGAGGCGTCGATGCAGACGCTCGCTCGCGAGCTCGGCCCCGCGGAGACGAAGGTCGAGCTCGAGGTCGACTCGCTGAAGTACGACGTCGGTGTGTTCGCGCTCGGCGCGCTCGGTACGGGCATCTTCCTCTTCGTGAACACGCTCGTCGGTGGCCTCCTCACCGTCGCCGCGCCGATCCTGGCGTACGTGCTGAAGGACCGCATGTCCGGCGAGATCAAGAACCAGGCGAAGAAAGGCATCGACGAGGTCGTCGACCGTACCGCGGCGGCCGTCGGTCCTCGCTTCGAGCAGATCGTCGACGACTTCCAGGGCCGGCTCGCCGACTTCGTGACCGCTGCCGGCGATGCGCTTCACAAGGGCATCGGCGAGGTGCTCGACCGCGCGCTTCTCGAGCGTCGCAACCAGGACGTCGACGTGCAGGTGCGCGATCAGGAGCTCGCCGCGCAGCTTGCGCGCCTCGCCGAGATCGAGGCACACGTCGAGAAGCTGCGCGATCGCCTGTGGTCGGGTCCCCCGCTTGGGCCTGTTTGACCGCCTAGACCGCCGGCTCGACAAGCTCGCCGATCAGCTCGGCGAGTTCATCGGCCCCGACGACGTCCGCGCCCACGTCGAGCTCGGCCAGGCCTACCTGACGGCCGGCAACCTCGAGGGCGCAAGCCGCGAGCTCGCTGCGGCGCTGGAGCTGAGACCCGATCACGCGCGGGCGCTGTACCTGCTCGGCCGCGTGCACGAGCGTCGCGGCGATCGAAAGGGCGCTCGCGACCTCTACGTGCAGGCCGGGCTCCGCGAGGGCTTCGTGGAGCCGCACCTCGCGCTCGGCCAGCTCGCGCTCGTCGATGGCGACCTGGATGGCGCAGCCGACTCGTACCGGCGAGCCCTCGACCAGGGTGGCGACCTCGACGCGCGCGCCGACGCCTACCGGGGCCTGGGTCTTTCGCAGCTGCGCGCCGGTCGCTACGACCGTGCCGTCCGCGAGCTGCGCAAGGCCGTCGCGAACGCGCCCGACGATCCAACCGCGCAGACGCTCCTCGGGCGCGCGCTCCTCGGCAAGGGCGATCTCGATACGGCGCGCCTCTGTCTCGAGCGCGCCACACGCAGGGAGCCCGCGCCGCCCGAGGCATGGGCCGCGCTCGGTCAAGTGCTCGCCGCGCTCGGCCGACCGAGCGATGCCGAGAAGGCCTTTCGCGGCGCACTCGCAGGGATCTCCGCGCTCCCGGCCACGCCGGACTACGCCGAGGCAGAGGTTGCATCACGGCTCGGGCTTGCGCGGCTCGACCGCGAGGCCGGCAAGCTGGACGATGCGCGCATCGGTGCGCTCACGGCGCTCGATCGGGCTCCGGGAAACCTCGACCTTCTTGCGGAGCTGGGTCGCGTCGCGCGCGCGCTCGGCACGCCGGCAGTCGCGCTCGACGCCTTCGACCGCGCACTCGACGGTGAGGCACCGCCGCTGCAGGATGGCCGGCGCTCGCTCGCCGATCCGCGCTCGCTCCTGTCCGAAGCGCTGTCGCTCGCGCTCGCCTCGGGGCTCGACGACCGTGCCGGTTTCTATGCGCGTGCGCTCCTCGAGAGAAGACCTGACGATGCGCCCGCACGTGCAGCCCTCGCGATCATTGCACTCGCCGCCGGAGAGCCCGAGAGCGCGGAAGCAGAGCTCGCGCTCGCCTCGGGCGGAGACGCTTCCCTCGAGCACCGGCTCGCCCGCGCCGCGGTCGCGCTGCACCGCGGCGATCGACCCCTCGCCCTCGCGGAGCTCCGGCAGGCAGCCCAGCTCGCGCCCGACGATCCCCGTCCGCGTTCGCGCTACGCAGCACTCCACGCGCGCGCCGACCCCCTGCCGGGTGACGTTCCCGCGCTGCTCGCAGCCGCACACCGGCTTGCATCGTCGTCGCCCGAGCTCGCGGAGCTTGCCCCGGCCCTCGGGCGGTTGCGCGAGTCGCTCGATCGGCCTCTGGTCGTCACGGTGATGGGCGAGTTCAACGCGGGCAAATCGACGTTCGTCAACGCGTTTCTCGGCGAGGAGGTCGCGCCGATGGGCATCACGCCCACGACCGCCACCGTCAACCTGCTCAAGTACGGCGCAGAGCGCAAAGGCCGCGTGCACTATCGCGACGAGCACACGCGCGAGCTCGCGTGGGCAGACGTCCCTGCGTTCCTGCGCAACCTCCGCGATGACGAGGCCCGGCAGATCCGGCTCGTCGAGCTGCTGTACCCGCTCGAGACGCTCCAGCGCATCAATGTCGTCGACACGCCGGGCCTCAACTCCATTCACGCCGAGCACGAGGAGGTCGCGCGTCGCTACATCGAGGAGGCCGACGCGGTCATCTGGCTCTTCTCCATCGACCAGGCCGCAAAGGCGTCCGAGGGCGAGGCGCTCGACCGGATCGCGACGCAGGGGCGCAAGGTGCTCGGGGTCGTGAACAAGATCGACCGCGTAGACGAAGCGGAGCGTGCGCAGATCCTCGCGCACATCCAGCGCTCGCTCGGCGACCGGCTCGAGACGATCGTCCCCGTCTCGGCGCGCGCAGCACTCGCTGCTCGCAAGAGCGGTGATGCCGCCGCGCTCGCAGCGTCGAACTATCCGACGCTGGACGCCACGCTCGAGGCGCGCTTCTTCGGCCGTGCGCGACAGATCCAGCGCCGTATTGCGGTGCTGCGCGCGCTCGCGCTGCTCGAGGACGGCACGCGCCAAGTCGAGGCGCTGGCGGCGGCGACCACCACCGACTCGCACGACCAGGCGCTCGTGGCTGCACGGGTCGACGCACGCGCCATCGCGGAGACCTTCCTGCCGGCCGAGCGGCGACGCCTCCTCGAGGCTGCTGACGAGGCGCTGCTCGTGTGCGCGCGCGAGGTGCTCGACTTCGTTCGTCCGCGTCGCGGCCTCTTCGGCGGCAACGAGGCCACGCCCGCCGATCGCGACTTTCTCCTGACGTTGCTCGAGGAGCGGCTCGCGCTCGCTCTCTCCGCTTCGCGCGATCGCATCGTCGTCGAGCTCGCTCGCTCGCTCACGCTGGTCGCCGGGCTTGCCGGCGGCCCCGCGCAGGCGTCGCAGCATCCGCTCGCGAGCGAGCTCGATGCGCGGGTCTTCGATAGATATCGGGCCTTCTTCCGCGGGTGGCTGCGCGGCGGTGCGGTCGCCCAGTTCTTCGCAAAGGAGCTGCCGCGGCTCGAGCTCACGGAGCAGGGCGTCCGCCGGGCGCTGGAGCGCGCCGTGCCATTCGACGACGACACCCTCGAGGAGGAGCTGCGCCAGCCGCTCCGCGGTTACTGCGCGTCGCTGTTCGCAGAGCTGGCGAGCGCTATCGAGCAGCGGCGCGCTGCGGTGCTGCTCGCGCGCTTCGAGCTGGAGGCGCGCCTGCTTTCACCGCTGCGCGCGCTCACGCGGCTCGCCGCCACCGAGGCGGCCGCCGAAGACCGCTGACGCACGCTCACATGAGCAGCGAGAGCTTCGGCGGCCGCGTCACCCAGGGACGTGGACGCGACTCGGGCCACAGGTCGCCGAGGAAGTCCCACGGCCAGCTGTGGCGCCCCTCCGGCGGCAGCGCGCCGAGGTGACCGACGACGCGACAGAGAAAGCCGCGCGTGACGTCGTTGAGGTAGCCACCGCCGCGTGGCGTGTCATCTAGCTCGCAGCACGCGGCGTATCGCTGCCAGATCGTCGCGAAGATCTCGTCGCGACGGACCTTGGCGAGGATCGATGCCGCAGCGACGGCGACATGGTGATCTTCACCTCCGTCGTGGGCCTCGAGCACCGCGTAGCGCCTGGTCAGCGGCGAGAACAGGCGCTCACCATCGCACACGATGCGCCGGCACTCCGGCGCGCGATCGATCATGACGGTCGCGATGTGCTGCTCGAGGCGGTTGAGGCCCTTGTCGCGGCACGCGGTGTCGATCGTCTCGACGTCGATGACGTGCAGCGCGACGAAGCTCGCCTGCTCGAGGATGCGCGGTACGAGCGCCGCCCGCATCGCGTGCGCGTCCCGTCCTGTGAACTTCTTCGAGTCGGCGACGCCCGCCCGCGTGAGCGTGGCCGACGCGCGTGGAGCAAGCGCGACGGCCGCCATCACCATCGGTCCGACGATCGGCCCGCGCCCCGCCTCGTCTACTCCGAGCACCAGCCCGTTTCTGCCCGGCTTCTCCACGCGGACAACTCTACCGGCCGCCGATCCCCCGTCAATGGGACACCGCCTCGAGGGCTGCGGGCTAGCGGCGCGGCTCGGTGTCGGCGTTCTGCGGCGTCGGCGCGGCCTTCATCGCCTTTGCGCGCGCAGGGGACTGCTGCTGCTTCTTCGCCTGCTTGCGGCTGGCGGCCATTCGCACCGTGCGGAGACAGCCCGCGTAGTTTCCGCGCTCGGTCGAGGTGAGCTGCACGCGCTGCTCGAGGGACGCGTACGCGGCGACGGCATCGTCGCAGCGACCGTCGTGGGCGAGCAGGGTCGCACGCTCGCGCTCGTCGTCGAGCCGGCCGCCCGGTGCATCGGCAGAGGCGCCCGTCCGGCCGATGCCGCCCCCGATCGAGGAGTCAGAGTCGGTCTTCACTGCGGTGGCGCGCGGAGCCGCCGCCGTGGCTGGCGGCGCTTGCGTCACGGCGGACGCCGCCCGCGGCAGGATCGGGGCCGGCGCGCTGCTCCCGACCTTGCTCTTCGCTGCCCCTTCGCGTTCGACGTCGCGACTCTTGCGCTCGTCGGATGCGACCAGGTCGTCGAGCGCATCGGACGGCTTCGGCGCCGGCGCCGATCTCTCCACGGGCTGACGCGCGACCTCCTCCTTCTGCTGCATCGGCTTCTTTGCGGGCCCAGCGTTGCCGTCCGGCCGATACGCGTCCTTCGACAGCCCTGCGAGAGGGTCGGCAGACTTCTCGTCGAGGGCATACTCGCCAGTGCCCTCGATGGACTTCCCACCGGACGACGTGTCGTACGCATTCGACGCCTTGCCCTTCGGCACGGGCCGGGGCGAGGGGACCTTGTCGGCATTTGCGGCCGGCGCTTCGGCCGCCGTCGATGCTGGCGCCTGGACCGACGCCGCCGCTCCAGGCGCTGCAGCACCGCTCTTCGCGGGTGCGGCGGCCCCGGGCACGGGCATGAACAGCCGCCCACGCGACCACTGCACTCCGACCGCACCGCCGATGATGAGCACGCTGGCCGCCGCCGCATACGCGGGGTGCTTCAAAACACGGCGCATGAACGGCAGCATCTTGCCTGCGGGCTTTCGCTGCGCCGCCTCGTGCATGAGCTGCGCATGCAGCGCACCGGTGAGGCGCGCGCTCGGCTCGACCATCGGCAGCGCCGCCCGGGTCACCTGCCGCACGTGGCCCGTCGCCGCGAGCTCGACACGACAGCGCGAGCACGTTGCGAGGTGCGCCTCGAACGAGGCTTTCTCCCCGTCGGACAGCATGTCGTAAGCGTAGTCGAGCACGCGCTCGTGCTCGTCCATCGCGGTGACCTCGGTGGTCATCGGACGGCCTCCGCCAGATCGCGGTACTCCGCGAGAGATTCGCGGAGCTTCTCGAGCGCGTAGCGCATGCGGCTCTTCACGGTGTTCTCGGCGACGCCGACGATCTCGGCGATCTCGTTGAATTGTAGGTCGCTTATCTCGCGAAGCAGGAAGATCTCGCGCTGATCATCGGGGAGCGCCTCGATGGCGCGCTGCATCCGCCCCGCCAGCTCGGTGGAGATCACCTGCCGGTCGACAGCGAGCGCCCCCGACGCGACGTGGTCCACTTTCGAGCCCTTGTTCTCGTCGCTCATCGGCGCGTCCAGCGACGCCATGTTGCGGTGCTTGCCCCGGCGCGATGCATCGACGCAGAGGTTGCGTGCGATGGTGTAGAGCCACGTGGTGAACCTGGCGTCGCGAACATATTGATCGGCCGAACGCACGACGCGCAGGAAGCAGTCCTGCGTCACATCCTCGGCCGCAGCCGCGTCGCGGACGTAGCGCAGCACGAAGTTGAAGATCGGCCGACGATGGCGCTGGACCAGCACCTCGAACGCCCGGGCCTCACCGTCTCGGTACCTCAGCATCAACGACTCGTCCGAATCGTCGCGCACAAACCCCCGCTGACGGAAAACCACCGTCGCCGTGGAGCGTAGCTTCTGTGCGGGTCCATGCGCAATCTTCTCGGAGCTCCCCTGATGATGGGAACGCACGAGCCGCGAGCTCGATCTAACCCTCCACCGGCGCCGTCGACGGAACGCAGGCGTGACAGCTACTTCTTCGGCGCTTTCCGCTGACAGCGCGGGCACAGGAACGTGGAGCGTTGCCCCTGCACGATACGCACGACCGGCGTCGCACACGCGCGGCAGGGCAGACCGTCGCGCCCGTACACGTGCAGCGCATGCTGGTTACCACCACGCTCCCCGTTTGCGTCCACGTAGTCGGAGAAGGTCGTGCCGCGGTTGACGATGCTGCGCGAGAGCACGGAGACCACCGCGGTGTGCAGATCAGTCACCTCCTGTCGCGAGATGCGGTGCGCCTTGCGACGCGGCGAGATGCGCGCCTCGAACAATGCTTCCGAGACGTAGATGTTGCCGAGGCCCGCGACGATCTTCTGATCGAGCAGCGCGCTCTTCACGTCGCGCGTCGTGGCCCGCAGCGCGAGGGCGAAGTCCGTCACCTCGAACGGGCCCGAGATCGGGTCGGGCCCGAGCGCCTGCAGCTCGTCGGTGTCCGCCAGCTCCGCGGACGCATACACCCGCACCGAGCCGAAGCGCCGGGCGTCGACATAGCGCAGCTCGAGGCCCGACGACAGCGACAGTCGCACGTGGGTGTGCGGTCGCAGGGCCTCGTCCCTGGGCGACAGGAGAAGCTGTCCCGTCATGCCGAGATGCACCAGCAGCGTGTACCCGGAGCTCGTGTCGAGCATGAGGTACTTGCCGTGCCGACGCGCGACGACGAAGCGCGCCCCGACGAGCGGCCGCAGGTCGACCGCAGAGAGCGTTCGCTGCCGCAGGGCCAGCGCGCTCGTCTCCACCGCCTCCACCGACCCGTCGTAAAGGCGCGGCTCCAGCGAGCGCCGCACCGTCTCGACCTCCGGCAGCTCAGGCATGGGTCAGCGCGTCGGACAGCGCGGCGAACTCCTCGACGGAGAGCGTCTCACCCCGACGCTGCCCGTCGATCCCGGTGCTCGCGAGTGCCGCGGCGATCGCGTCGGGCGTGTCGCACGGGGAGAGCGAGTTGCGCAGCGTCTTGCGGCGCATCTGGAACGTCGCGTGGACGACCTGCGAGAAGCGCTTTGCGTCCTTCACCGGCGCGCGACCGTGCTCGTACGGCACGAGCTCCACGACGGCGGAGTCCACGCGCGGCGCCGGCAAGAAGCCGCCCGCACGCACGCGACAAACGATGCGGACCTGCCCGGCCTGCTGCAACATGACGGACAGCGCGCCGTACGCGCCCTGCCCGGGCGGGCTCACGATTCGATCGGCCATCTCCTTCTGGAGCATGACCACGATCCGCGAGAAGGCTGCCGGCGTCTCGAGCAGCCGGAACAGAATCTGCGACGCGATCTGGTACGGCAGATTGCCGACGAGCGCCACCTTTGCGCCGTGGCGCCGCGCCACCTCGGCATAGTCGAACGTCAGCGCGTTGGCCTCGTGCAGCTCGATGTTCTCGTGGGAGCCGAGCTCCGTACGGAGCAGCGCGCACATGTCGCGGTCGCGCTCGACGGCGATCGTGCGGCCAGCCACCTCGTCGAGCCGGTACGTCAGCGTGCCGAGGCCAGCGCCGACCTCGATGACCCACTTGTCCTTGTCGAGCCACAGCGCATCGACGATCGCGCGGTAGGCTCGCTCGTCGACGAGAAAGTTTTGCCCCCAGCTTTTCTTGGCGCGGAGGCCGTAGCGCTTCAGCAGCTCGGATGCGGTCGGTGCGCTCACGCTCGCCCCGCGCCGGGACCCTTGCGCGCGCTCCGCGTGGCGCCCTGCGATGGGTCGAGGGGGAGCGACGCGACGGCGTTGAGCGACAGGTCGGCGCGCTCACCCGCGAGCAGCCGGTGATAGCCAGCGCAGGCGATCATCGCTGCGTTGTCGGTGCAACGGGACGGCGGCGGCGCGAAGAGCGTGGCCTTCCGCCGGTCACACGCCGCCTGCAGGCTCGCCCGCAGCCCTCGGTTCGCCGCCACGCCGCCCGCCACCACGAGCTCGAAGAGCTGCTCCTCGACGAGCGCGCGCTCCACCTTGTCCACGATCTGATCGACGAGAGCGGCCTGGAAGCTCGCGCACAGGTCGGCGAGCACCTGCCCCGTCGGCTTGTGCCCTTGCAGGTGGTGCGCAACGGCGGTCTTGAGCCCCGAGAAGCTCATGTCGTAGCCCCGGTTCTTCATCGCGCGGGGGAACGCGACGGCCTTCGGATTCCCCGCTGTTGCGAGGCGATCGATGTCGGGGCCCGCGGGATAGCCCATGCCGCACAGCTTGCCGACCTTGTCGAAGGCCTCACCGGCGGCGTCGTCGCGCGTCGCCCCGAGCAGGCGGTGCCGACCATGGCCCTCGACCACCAAGATCTCCGAGTGCCCACCCGAGACGAGCAGGCCGAGATGCGGGAAAGCCGGCTTGTCGCCATCGCCCAGGAACACCGCGGCCAGGTGACCTTCGAGGTGATTCACTCCGACGAGCGGCAGCCCGCGCGACCAGGCGAGCGCCTTGCCGACCTGCACGCCGACGAGCAGAGCACCGACGAGCCCGGGCCCCCGCGTCACGGCAACGGCATCGATGGCCTCGATGCCGATGCCCGCCTGCGCGAGCGCCTCGTCGACGACGGGCAGCACCTTCTCGATGTGTGCACGCGACGCGATCTCCGGGATGATGCCCCCGTAGGTCGCGTGCATCGTCACCTGGGAGAACAGGGCTTCGCCGAGCACGTGTTGCCCGTCGCGGACGACCGCAGCCGCGGTCTCGTCGCACGACGTCTCGATGCCGAGGACCAGCACGCTACAGCGTCGAGAGAATGGAACGGATCTCCGACGCGTACCGACCCGACGGCGCGAGCTTGAGATAGGTCTGGTACGCCGCCTTTGCCTCCGACCGCTTGCCGTCCTGCTGCTGGACGGCACCGATGACGAGGTAGCCCTCGGCGTTGAAGGCGTTTGCCCTCGTCGCCGCCTCGGCCGTCTCGAGCGCCTTGCTGGACGACCCGCGGTCGAGGTAGCAGTTGGCGAGCACGACCAGTGCCTCGTCGCCGTCCGGCTTCTGCGCGACCGCGGCCTCGAGGGACGTGATGGCCTTCTTGAGCTGCCCCCGCTTGTAGAGGGACCTCCCGTCGTTGGTGAGCGTCTGATAGTCGGCAGCCGTACCCGCAGGCGGCGTCACGGCGACGGGCGGCGTCACGGCGACGGGCGGCGTAGGGCTGACTGCAGTCTCGAGCGCTGGCGTCGGCGTCGCGACAACCGTTGCCTGGGCTGGTGCCGACTCGTCCGTTCCCGATTTCTTCTTCGAGCCGAGCACGCCGACGATCACGATGACCGCGATGAAGAACCCGAGCAGACCGACC
>JAYTLP010000580.1:0-11949 GCA_043729375.1 Myxococcales bacterium | reverse complement strand
ATGAGCCCACGCTGGGCACCGCCCTCGCGGAGCACTCGGGTGAGCAGGCGCGTGTCCACGCCGGAAATGCCGGGGACGCCCGCTTCGGTGAGCGCGGCGTCGAGACTACCGTCGGAGCGCCATGACGAGGCCATCGACGAGCGATCGCGCACGACGAAGCCGGAGAGATGGATGCGCCCCGACTCGAGGTCCTCGTGGTTCCAGCCCGTGTTGCCGATCTGCGGCGCGGTCATCGCGACGATCTGGCCGCGGTACGACGGGTCGGAGAGCACCTCCTCGTAGCCGGAGAGAGCCGTGTTGAACACGACCTCGCCCGCGCCCACGGCTGACGACTCTGCGAGGGCCACGAGCGGAGGCGTGGCGGCGCCGAAGCCGTCACCTGGGAAGACGGTACCGTCCTCGAGGACGAGCCGCGCCTTCACGACTGCACCCCGTGAACGAGCCGGCCGCCGACGAGCGTGTAACGCACCACACCGGGGAGCTCCCAGCCGTCGAACGGCGTGTTGCGCGACTTGGACTTGCCGCGCGCGGCCTCCACCTTCGTGCGCGCGGTGGGATCGAAGACGGTGACGTCGGCCGGGGCGCCCGCAGCCAGCGTGCCGCCCGGCAGGCGAAAGATCTTCGCGCCGCCGATGGTGAGGCGCGTGACGAGCGTCATGAGATCGAGGCGCCTGGCGTCGACGAGCCTCAGGCCGAGGCCGAGCGCGGTCTCGAGCCCGATGATGCCGAACGCGGCCTCCTGGAACTCGAGCTGCTTCTCCTGCAGCGCGTGGGGCGCGTGGTCGGTGGCGATGCAGTCGATGGTCCCATCGGCAAGTGCGTCGATGAGCGCCTCGCGATCGCGCTCCGACCGGAGCGGTGGCGCGCACTTCGTCGACGGATCGTACCCGCAGCACGCGATGTCCGTGAGAGTGAGGTGGTGCGGGGTGACCTCGCACGTGACGGGCAGGCCCTGGCGCTTCGCCTCGCGCACCGCACGCACCGAGCCTTCCGTGGAGATGTGCGCGACGTGGTAGCGCGCGCCGGTGAGCGCCACGAGCTCGATGTCGCGCAGCACCATCACCGTCTCGGCTGCGGCGGGCTGGCCACGCAAGCCGGCGCGCGTGGCGGCCGCGCCCTCGTTCATCACGCCGCCTCGCGCGAGGTGCAGGTCCTCGGCGTGCTGGACGACCGGAAGGTCGAAGGTGCGAGCGTACTCGAGCGCGCGGCGCATCAGGTCCGCGTTCATGACCGGCTTGCCGTCGTCGGAGACAGCGACGATGCCTGCGTCCTTCATCTCGCCGATCTCCGCGAGCGACTCGCCCTTGAGCCCCTTCGAGATAGCGCCGATGGGGTGCACGCGGCATACGCCCTGCTCGCGCGCCTGCCGCACGATGAGGTCGGTGACCGCGCGGTTGTCGCATACCGGCGTGGTGTTCGGCATGCAGCAGATCGTGGTGAAGCCGCCCGCGACGGCAGCGCGCGAGCCGGACGCGATGTCTTCCTTGTACTCCTGCCCCGGCTCGCGCAGGTGCGTGTGCAGGTCGACGAAGCCCGGCGAGACGACGAGTCCGCGGCAGTCGAAGACCTCCGCACCGTCGGCCGAGGTGTCGCCGGCGGCGATGCGATCCCCGTCGAGCAGCAGATCGCGCACGCGGTCGCGGTCGGCACCGGTGGCCGAAGGGTCGAGGACACGTCCGCCGGTGAGCAGGATCTTCATTGGCGCATCGTCCTACTGGCCTCTCGTCGCCGGGTCAAGCGCTCACTCGACGCGGACGACGCCGTCGCCGAGGAGTGCGACCAGGCGGTCGGTGGCAAGCCGCACGCTCGCCTCGGTCTTGCTCTCCAGCGTGACCTTGACGCGATGATCGGGTGCGCCGATCTTCGGGTAGCTACCGACCTGCACGTCGGTGAACTGAGCGACCACGGAGTCGAGGTGGTGTGCCATGGCGCCCTCGTCGAGCGTGGTGAAGACGGAGCGCAAATGGAACGGTGCCTGGCGAAAGCTCTCCCGGATCGCCTCCCACTTGCGCCGGAAGATCTGCGGCACGCCCGGCAGCACGTAGACGTTGCGATAAGTGACCACGGGCCACGTCAGGTCGTCGCCAGGTCCGACGAGGCGCGCGCCGTCGGGGACCTCGGCCATCCGCAGGTTGCGCTCCTCCAGGCCGGCGCCGTACCGCGCGCGAAGCCGCTCGACCAGCAGCGGGTGCCGCACGACCGAGGTGCCGAACGCGCGCGCGATGCCTGCCATGGTGAGGTCGTCGTGCGTGGGGCCGACGCCACCCGAGGTGAAGACGCTGTCGTACCCGGAAGACAGCGCGCGCACCGTCTCCGCGATCTCGTCGACCACGTCGGGCAGGATGACCACGCGGCGGAGCGCGACGCCGAGCTCTCGGAGGTCGGCGATGAGGAGCCGCGCGTTCTCGTCGACGACCTTGCCGGACAGAAGCTCGTCGCCGATGAGCGCGATCGCAGCGGTGTGGGCCGGAGTCGCCATGCACCATCACCATAGCTCTTTTGCCCCCTTTGCGGCGACCTGAGGGGCGTGATACCCGGTGGCCCCGTGAGTCACGACGAGATCCGGCAGCCGCTCGACTCCGTGGGGATGCAGCGCGCCCTCCGTCGCATCGCCCACGAGATCGTGGAACGCGATCGCGGCGCCGACCTCGTGCTCGTCGGGATCCGCACCGCGGGTGTGCCGCTTGCCGACCGGCTTGCGAAGCTGCTGGAGGCGACGGGCGAGCTGCCCTCGACCACGTGCGGCGCCGTCGACATCACGCTGTATCGCGACGACGCTGCGACGGGGCTGCCCAAGCCCGTCATCGGCAAGACGGAGATCCCGAGCCACACACTCGAGGGCCGACGCGTGATCCTGGTGGACGACGTGATCTACACCGGTCGCACCATCCGCGCAGCGCTCGACGCTCTCATGGACTACGGCCGCCCGCGCGCCGTCGAGCTGGCGGTGCTCGTCGACCGCGGCCATCGCGAGCTTCCCATCCAGCCCGACTACGTGGGGATAAAGGTGGAGACGTCGCGCGACGAGGGTGTCCGAGTGCACCTCACCGAGCTCGGCGGCGTGCACGGCGGTCCCGACCACGTGGGCGTCTACCGGAAGGTCGGCGCGTGAAAGGTCTCAAGCACCTCCTCGGCATCGAGACGATGACCGCGGAACAGCTCACGGAGCTCCTCGATCTCACGGAGACATTCGTCGAGATCTCGGAGCGGCCGATAAAGAAAGTGCCAACGCTGCGCGGCAAGACGGTCATCAATCTCTTTCACGAGGCCTCGACCCGCACGCGCACCTCGTTCGAGATCGCCGCGAAGCGCCTCTCCGCCGACGCGGTGAACATCTCCGGTTCGACATCGTCGACGACGAAGGGCGAGACGCTGCTCGATACAGCGCGCAACCTCGAGGCGATGAAGCCCGACGTCATCGTGCTGCGGCACGGTGCGTCCGGCGCGTCTCACTTCATCGCCCAGCACGTGAGCGCGGCCGTCGTGAACGCAGGCGACGGCACGCACGAGCACCCCACGCAGGCGCTGCTCGACTGCGCGACCATCCGCAAGCACAAGGGCCGCATCGCCGGGCTCACCGTCGCGATCTGCGGCGACATCGCGCACTCCCGCGTCGCGCGCTCCAACCTTTACGCGCTCACGAAGCTCGGGGCCACGGTGCGCCTCGCAGCGCCTCGGACGATGCTCCCCTTGGGTATCGAGCAGATGGTCGACGGCAACGTCGAGGTCCACGATCGCCTCGAGCCCGCGCTCGATGGCGCCGACGTGGTCATGATGCTGCGCATCCAGAACGAGCGCCTCGACGGCGCGGGCCCGTTTCCCAACACGCGCGAGTACAGCCGTTACTTCGGGCTCGGCCAGGCCGCTGCCGCGCGCCTCAAACCCGACACCATCGTCATGCACCCGGGCCCCATCAACCGCGGGGTCGAGCTCGACCCCGCCGTCGCCGACGGCCCGCGCTCCGTCATCCTCGACCAGGTGACCTACGGCGTCGCGGTGCGCATGGCCGTGCTCTACCTGCTCGGGGGCGGCTCACCCGAGCCCTGAGCGTCGGCCATCTCGGTCGCGGCGTCGCGCATGAAGTCGATACAGCGGTTCGCCGGCGAGTCGGTGGGGAAACCGTCGCGCGGGTGCCAGGCGCAAATGGAAGAGCCAGGGGCCGATGCCGGCGACCCCCGCGCGCACTGCAGCCGCCAGCCACGTGCGGTAGATGACACGCCGCTGCGGAGCGAGAAGCGCGCGAACGCCGCCTGCTCGTTCCCGAGGTACAGGTGCGCGCTCGCCACGTCGACGAGGTCCAGTGCCGCAGAAACGGAGGCGCCCTGCGCAGGATCGAAGAGGTGCGCACCGTTCGCGCGCCGCCAGAACGGCTCGTCGTGGTCCTCGAAGCTGCACTGCTGTCCCTCGTCGCCCAGCGAGACGAGCTGCATCACATGACCGCGCAACACGCCCGCGGCATCGCGCACCCAGTCGAGCCACAGGCCCGGCGAGACGCCGACCCCGCGCGGCTCGTTCATGAGCTTCCAGGCGACGCTGCGGACGAGACCGACCCCGAGGACTTCGCGTTCCTGCTCAACGTGCTCTAGGCCGACAGCGCCGCCGAGCAGGGCGTCGTCGTCGATCGCTTCACCACCAGGGGTACGCATGTGCTCTTCGGCGGGCTCTGGGAGGGCAGCGCGGAAAACAGTGGTGCCGTGGCTGCCGTGACCTTCGCGCGCGACGGGCTCGCGTCGATCGCAGGGCTCGCGCGGCGCTGCCAGTCCTCTGGCATCGACGTGCCGCCGCGCGGGCGCGTGGCCGTCCACCAGGGCTTTGCCACCGTAGGGAGCTTCGGCTCGCCGAGCCGCCTCGAGTCCCCCGCCGTCGGTCCGGTCATCGAGGCCGCGGAGCAGCTGCGCGAACTCACGCCCGTTGGTAGCATGGTCGTCTCGGCACCGGTCGATACGGCGCTGCGTGACGACGCGCCCGACGTGGCGCAGACCACGCCCTTCGGCGAGCCCGCGCACGCCACGCGGTCCGGCTTCTCACGCTCAACCTCTCACGGCGTGCTGCGCTCGCGCAACGCGCGGTGAACGGCACGAGGCTGCCGTGCTAGGTTCCCCCGCTCCCCTCCTGGGTGCCCCGTGACCGAGCCCGTCGACTACAAAGACACCGTCAACCTCCCCGACACCGCCTTCCCGATGAAGGCCGATCTCGCGCAGAAGGAGCCCGCGGTCCTCGAGCGCTGGGCGCGCCGCGATCTCTACGCGAGCATCCTCGACGCGCACCGCGGCCAGCCGGCGTTCGTGCTGCACGACGGTCCGCCGTACGCGAACGGCAACATCCACTACGGTCACATCCTCAACAAGACGCTGAAGGACATCGTCGTGAAGTCGCGGACGATGACGGGGCGCTACGTCGAGTTCAAGCCGGGCTGGGACTGCCACGGCCTGCCCATCGAGCTGGCGGTGCTGCGCGAGCTCGGCGACAAGGCCGCGTCGATGTCCGCGCTCGAGATCCGCGCCGCGTGCCACGCCTACGCGATGAAGTGGGTCGAGACGCAGAAGGTCGAGTTCCAGCGCCTCGGCGTGTTCGGCACATGGGACCGGCCGTACCTCACGCTGACGCCGCGCTACGAGGCCACCATCGTGCGCGAGCTCGCGAGCTTCGCCGCGGCCGGGTTGCTCTTCCGCGACAAGAAACCCGTGCACTGGTGCATGTCCGACAAGACCGCGCTCGCGGAGGCGGAGATCGAGTACGACGACAACCACTCGTCGCCATCGATCTACGTGCGCTTCGCGATTGCCAGCGAGCCTGGCCTGTACGCGGTCATCTGGACCACCACACCGTGGACACTGCCGGCGAACCTCGCCATCGCGTATCACCCGCGCTTCGAGTACGTGACCGTGAAGACACGTGGCGCGAGGCACGTCGTCGCCAGGGGGCTGGCCGACAAATTCGTGGCCGACGCCGGCATCGCCGAGGAAGGTCCGCGCGAGCCATTCGACGTCGCGCGGTTCTCGCAGCTCCGCGTTGCGCGCCACCCGTTCCTCGAGCGCGACTCCGTGTTCCTGCCCGGCGAGCACGTCACGCTGGAGGCGGGCACGGGCCTCGTGCACACGGCGCCCGGCCACGGCGCGGACGACTACGTGCTCGGCCAGAAGAACGGCCTGCCGCCCTACGCGCCCGTCGACGATGCCGGCGTGTATACCGAGGGCCCGTGGCAGGGCGAGCACATCTGGAAGGCGAACCCGAAGATCATCGCGAAGCTCGACGAGCTCTCCGCCCTGCTGTCGCCGACGACGCTGAAGGTCAGCCACAGCTACCCCATCTGCTGGCGCTGCAAGAAGCCGATCATCTTCCGGGCGACCTTCCAGTGGTTCGCACGGATGGATGCTGCGTCGGCGCCCGCTGGTGAGACCCCGAAGCTGGACCTCCGCAAGGCCGCGCTCGCCGAGGTCGACCGGACGGAGTTCATCCCGCCGTGGGGCAAGAACCGTCTGCGCGGCATGATCGAGAACCGGCCCGACTGGGTGCTCTCGCGCCAGCGCGTGTGGGGCGTGCCCATCCCGGTGCTTTACCGGAAGGACGGCACGGTGCTCGATGCCTCGTCGGCCTTCATGAACAGGATCGCCGCGCTCTTCGAGACCGAAGGCGCGGATGCGTGGTACCGGCGCAGTGCCGAAGAGCTCGCCATCATGGCCGGCCACGACGCGGCGACGGCAAAGGGAGCCGAGAAGAGCCAGGACATCGTCGATGTGTGGTTCGAGAGCGGCGTGTCCGCGGCGGCCACCTGCGAAGGCGTCGCGGGACTCGACGCGTCCACGAAAGACGATCCGCGGCCGGTCGACCTGTATCTCGAGGGCTCCGACCAGCACCGCGGCTGGTTCCACTCGGCGCTGCTCACCGGATGTGCGACGCACGGGCATGCGCCGTACCGCACGCTGCTCACGCACGGCTTCGTCCTCGATGATCGCGGCAAGCCGTACTCGAAGAGCGAGATCGAGAAGGCTAGGCGCGAGGGCAAGAAGGTGGAGTTCATCCCACCCGCCGATGTCCTCAAGGCGCAGGGCGCCGAGCTCCTGCGCATGTGGGTCGCCCAGGCCGACTTCCGCTCCGACGTGACGTACTCGCGCGGACACCTGAACCAGCTCGGCGAGGCATACCGCAAGATCCGCAACACCATTCGCTTCCTCCTCGGCAACCTCTCGAGCTTCGATGCGAAGACCGACGCCGATGCGGTGCTCTCCGATCCACTCGACGAGTGGATGTGGCAGCGCGCCGACGACCTCGCGCAGCGCATCCGCGCGGCGTACGACGCCATCGAGCTCCACGTCGTGCTGCGCGCGCTGGTCGACTTCTGTGTCGTGGACTTATCCGCGCGGTACTGCGACGTGCGCAAGGATCGGCTGTACTGCGACGGCAAGCGAGACCCGGCACGCATCGCCACGCAGCGCGTCCTGTACCGCTGCCTGCGCGTGCTCGTCACGAGCATGGCTCCCATCATGGTGTTCACCGCCGAGGAGGTGTGGGAGCACCTGCCGAAGGCCGACGGCGACCCCGACAGCGTCCACCTCACCTCGTTCGAGGCGGCGGCAGGAACATCCGCGCCGGCGCCAGTGTTGTGGGAGACGCTATGGGACCTCCGACAGCAGGTGCAGAAGGAGCTCGAGCCCTTCCGCGCGCAGAAGAAGAGCTCGCTCGACGCCGCGGTCACGCTGTCGGCACCCTCGCTCGACGCCTGGATGCTCGCAGATGCGCGGCAGTGGCTCGCCGACTTCCTCATCGTCTCGCAGGTCGAGCTGAAGGAAGGCGCTGCCATAACGGTCGCGCCTGCAACCGGCTTCCCGTGCGAGCGCTGCTGGCGCTGGACCCCCAGCCAGCTGCTGTGCGAACGCTGCCGCGCCGTCGTCGGACACTCCAAGTAGAGGCATAAGGTCATGGCAAAGAAATACTGGTTCCTCCTCGCCGCGTTCGTCCTCGCGCTCGCAGCCGACGAAGGCTCGAAGGTATGGGCGCGCGCGCACCTCAAGCCCATCTATCCGGAGTCGCAGGTCGTGGTGAAGGACTACTTCGAGCTGCGCTACTCGGAAAACCCGGGCTCGGCGTTCAGCCTGTTCGGCGGCGTCGCGGGCGCGCGCTACTTCCTGCTGGTGGTCGGTGTCGCCGCGCTGGGCGCGGTCGGGTACTGGGCGAAGAAGGCACCGTCCGGGGCCGGTCGCCTGGGCGTCGAGCTCGGCCTCCTCGCGGGCGGCGCCATCGGCAACATGTGGGACCGCGCGCTCTATGGCAAGGTCACCGACTTCATCGTGTGGCGCTACGGCACGCATGAGTGGCCCACCTTCAACATCGCCGACGTCGCGCTCGTGGTCGGCGTGCTCGGGCTCGCGCTCGATACGTGGCCCGATGCGAACGCCGAAGCGACCAAAGCTGCCTAGCGTTGCGTCCGACGCTCCTCACCCTGCCGTTTTCACTGTTCGGTGAGCCCGTCGTCTTCCCGGCGTACTTCACGCTTCTCGCGCTCGGCTTCGGCGCGGCGATGTGGCTCACGACTCGACGTGCGAGGAAGCTCGGCATGAGCGAGCAGCGGGTCCTCGACACCAACCTGTGGATGGTGGTGTGGGGCCTCATCGGCTCGCGCATCCTCCACGTCTTCGCCGATGGCCACCTCATGGAGTACGTGCACCTCTGCACGGACTCAACGCTGGTGCCCGCGACCGACGCGGCAGTCGCCCACTGTGCGACTGCCGCGCAGTGCGGCTACGACTACCTCTGCAACGACGCGACGCACACGTGCTACCCACCGCGTGACTGCTTCGCCGTGCTGTGGCTGTGGCGCGGCGGCTTCGCGTACTACGGCGGCTTCCTCTTCGCCGTGGCCTTCGCCGTGTACTACACGCGCAAGCACCGGATGGGCTGGTGGCGCACCGCAGATCTCGCTGCGCCCGCCATCGCGCTCGGCCTCGTCTTCGGTCGCATCGGCTGCTTCTTCAACGGCTGCTGCTACGGCAAGGCCACGACGTGCAGCGTCGGTGTTCGCTTCCCCGTCGGCTCGAGCGCGTGGCGCGCCCAGGCCGACGCGCATCTCATCGGCCCGCACGACCTCGCGCTGCCCGTCCACCCCACGGAGCTCTACGAGGCGGTGGGCTGCCTCGCGCTGTTTCTCTTGCTCTGGTACGTCGTGCAACCCCGGCGCAAGCGAGAGGGGGACGTGTTCGCTTGGCTGCTCATCGGCTACGGCGTGCTCCGGTCTCTCGTCGAGATCTTCCGCGACGACGATCGCGGCGTCTTCTTCGGCTTCCTCTCCACGTCGCAGATCATCTCGATCCCGCTGCTCGTCGGAGGCATCGCCATCCTCGCGTATCGCCAGCGCGACGAGCCCGCACCACCGCGCGCGCTATAAGCATGCACCCGACCCTGTTCGAGCTCACGGCGGCAGGACGGGCCTACTCGATCGACACGCACGGGCTGTGCATCACGCTGGGCGCCCTGCTCGGCCTCTGGCTCGCGATCCGGCTCGGCGACGGCCTGCCGCTCTCCCGTGCCGAGCAACGAGACCTGTGCCTCGAGCTCGTGCTCGCGGGCATCCTCGGTGGCCGGCTCCTGTTCGTGGCGGCGTACGCGCCCGCCTACATGGCGACGTGTCGCGAGAGTCTCGCTGCCGGGACCTTCTGGCCGTGCACACGCGCGCTCTGGCTGTGGGAGGGCGGTCTTTCTTTCCACGGCGGCCTCGTCGCCGCGCTCGGCTGGCTGCTGTGGCGCACTCGCCGTCCGGGCCCGTCCACACTCTCCATCGCAGACGTGCTCGTGCCCGGCCTCGCGCTCGCGCAGGCGGTCGCCTACATCGGCTGCTGGTTCGCAGGCTGCTGCTACGGCAAGCCCACGAGCACCTTCGGGCTGCGCCTGCCGGAGGCGTCCGTCGCGTTCCAGGACCTGCTCGACCGCGGGCTCCTGCCGCCCGGCTCGGACTCGACGCCGCCGCTTCACCCGGTGCAGCTCTGGGACTCGCTGGGGCACCTCGTGCTGTGCGTCGCGCTGGTGCTCGTGCTGCGACGCGCCCACCGGCCGGGCCGAGTGCTCGTCTCGTACCTCGCGGGCCACGCGCTGCTGCGGATCGTGCTCGGTCCGCTGCGTGGCGACGTCTCGCTCCGACCCGTGACGCTGGGCCTTTCGGCGGAGATGTTGACGTCGCTCGGGCTCGTCGTCGCGGCTGTTGCAGTCGAGGTGTGGTCGCGACGCAGCGCGCACTTTTTCGCTCGGCCCGATCGCGCGTGCTAGCGTCGGCGTGATGATCTTTTGCCGCGTGCTCGCCGTCGCTGCCCTCGCATTCGCGGGCGCCTCGGGGTGCAACACGCTCTTCCCCGAGCTCGCGGGAAACAAGGCCAGCGACCTGGCGGGGCACGATGGTGGCGCCGACTTCGGCGCGAACCTCGCGGGCGCACTGCTCCACGGTGCCGTGTGTCGCCTCACCGATCTGCGCACCCCCACGAGCTGCAAGGCGGCAGCCTCCGGCCGACTGGTCACCATCGCGGAGACCGGCCTGAGCACCACGACCGCGACCGATGGCAGCTTCAGCTTCCCGACGGTGGGCGACAGCGCCACGGTCATCGTGTCCGATCCGCTAGGCAGCGCCTTGATCTCCAGACCGACCGTGTCGATGCTCGCAGGGGCGACGCTCGCCGGCGCGAAGGTTCATGGCGTGCTGCTGCCCGTGATCGACGCGCAGACCTACCAGCAGGTCGAGCTGGACAACGGCATCGACAGCGACTCCTCTCGCGGTGCTCTCGTCGGGTGGGCGGTGAGCAACAGCGGCGCGGTCGTCCCGGGGGTGGTGGCCAGCCGCATCGCATCGGGAGTCGGTCCGCTCTACGACAGCGGTGACGGCACCGTACTCCAGGCCAGCGCGCGAGCGGGCTCGTTCGGCGCGATTGCGTTCTTCGATCTGCCGGTCGGCACGAGCTCCTTCACCGTGGCGCCGCCGGCCGGCTCCGGCGCCGGTGGCAACACGTTCACACTGCCTGTCCGCGCGGGTGCTGTCACCACGGCGGCCCTCACGCTGCCGCCAGGCTAGCCGCGTACACGCGCGATCAGCGACGGCAACGCATCGAGCAGCGCGTCGATGTCGGCGGCCGTCGTGTCCCGACCGAGCGAGATGCGCACCGCACGCCGCGCGACCTCCGCCGGGTGACCGCTCGCGAGGAGCACGGCGGACGGCTTGACGCTGCCCGAGCTGCACGCGGCACCGGTCGAGACCTCGAAGCCCGCGAGGTCGAGCGCGATCGCGAGCAGGTGCCCCGCGACGCCTTCGAATGCGAGCAGCGTCGTGTTGCAGAGGCGCTCGTGGGTGCGGCCGAAGACCGTCGCGCCGAGCCGATCGAGCCCAACCTCGAGGCGATCTCGCAGCGCAGTGATTCGTGGCGCGTCCTCGCGCAGCCGCGCCTTCGCCTCTTGCGCCGCTGCGCCGAACCCCACGAGCGCAGTGACGGATTCCGTTCCCGGCCGCCGCCCACGCTCCTGGTGCCCGCCAGGGACGAGAGGGTCGATGTCATGGCCCTCGGCGAGCACGAGCGCACCCGTGCCGCCCGGCCCGTAGAGCTTGTACGCCGCGAGGGCGAGCGCGCTCACCCCGAGCGCTGGCAGCTCGACGGGGATCTTGCCGGCAGCCTGAACGGCATCGCAGAACAGCGTCGCGCCGACGGCCCGCGCGCTCGAGGCGAGCGCCGCGATCGGCTGCACCACGCCCGTCTCGTGGTTGGCGAGCTGCGCAACCACCACGGCGACGCTCCTATCGACCGCCGGCAGCACGATGCGGCCTGCCGGATCGACCGGCACGTGGACCACGTCGAAGTCCTCGCGGCGCAAAGACTCGGCTGCGCCCAGGCTGGCCGGGTGCTCGCTCGCACCGACGAGGATGCACCGGCGCGCTGGGTCGAGCCGGCGCGCGCGGCGAGCGAGCCCGACGATCCCGAG
>JAYTLP010000579.1:0-3011 GCA_043729375.1 Myxococcales bacterium | reverse complement strand
GTTCCGCTGGTACTCGCGGATGTAACTCTGCATCCGGCGGGCTTTCAGGTTGTTCTTCTGCGAGCTCGTGAGCGCGACCGGAGCCGGGCCGACCAGCGTCTTGAACTTCGCCGTTGCCTTGCCGGGGTCGGTCGGCAGCCAGCGTCCCATCCACGCCGCCGCGAGGAACGCCGCAGGCCGCGGGTGGTAGATGCCGGCGACTCGGCTGTAGCCGGCCTCAAGCAGCGCGGAGCCGACATCGGTGGTCACGCCGAGCGAGTAGGCGGTATTGATCACGTCGGTGTCGTTCGTCGAGAACACGTAGAGGCGGCCGTTCGCCTCCGCCCACGCGGCGACCGCTTGGACGTACGCCTTCGAGTTGAACGTCGATTGGACCTCGTACCAAGAGCCGTCCTGCTCAAGGAGCGTGTCGAGCGCGGCCGAGAGGCCGGCGGGCGCAGCCGTGGTCTGCGTGATCGACATCGCCTTCGCGTTGCCGAGCTCGACCGAGAACCACGTGTTCGGAGCGTCGGCCGTGATGACGATCTTGAGCGAACCGGCGGAGCCCGTGCTCGTGGCCGTGAACGTCTTCGAGGGGATGCCGTTCACCGCGGCGAGCACGCCGGCGACGACGGCGTCGTTGGTCGCCGCGCCGCTCGACGTGAAGTTCGGCGTCGCGATCACGCCCGTGTCGCTCTCGATCTTGAGCGTGTAGGCGTAGAGGTTGAGCAGCTGGTCGACGCCGACCTGGTAGCTCTGCGTGACGCTCAGGCCGGTTTTGCCGACCAGCACCTGCGCCGGCCGCGGGTCCTGCGCGAAGAACGCGGAGATGACGCGGTACTCGACCGTGTTCGGCCCCCAGTCCAGCGCCGCCTCGGTGGCGTCCGCGTAGGCGGCCACGAACCCGGGCTGCGGGAAGACGGCCTTGTGGCTGAGGATGATCGGAACCCCGAAGCCCTCGCGAGGGACGCCGCGATTGTCGACGGTGATGAGTACTTGAACGCTATCGCTTGCCATGGTGGGGCTCCTGTGCCGCCACTCTAACACGCAGGATCGTGCCGCCCGCTAGACCCCTTCGGAGCGGAGGTGCACCGTCGCGATCGTACGACCGCGACGGCTTCGGGATCAGGGCGCGACGAACGGTTTCGCGCGCCCGTCGATCGTTGCCACGGCCTCCACGCGGGCGATCGACGTGCCGAGTTCGGAGGCGCGGGCGATGTAGTGGATCGCGATGCGGGCGCGAGCTCGAGACTCGTGGACCATCGTGCGCGAGAGGTCGAATAGCTGAATCGGCTCGGCTGCTCCGAACCCGAGGCCCGCCGCGCGCAGCGCCTGCCCGCGAAGCGGCAGGAGGCGCGAGCGGATCACGTTCGCCAGCCGGCGGTCCGGCCGCTCGGCGTTCCACTTCCCGTTGCCGAGGAAGCAGTCGAGCGAGAGCACAGCTCGCATCGGGCCGACCTGCGTGAACGTCAGATCCGCCCCGGGAACGGGCGTCGGAGCCGGAGCGGCCTGGAGCCATCCGGGCCCGACCTCGCGCGCTTCGACCACCTCCATCGCGATGAAGCAGCCGTCCGGCTGTCCGCCGTTCGTCTGGCGCTTCCATCGCACGAGCCCCGCCGCGAGCTCGGATGTCGCCGTCACCCACGCGTGGATCGCCTGCTCGAGTTGGTCGCTGATCACGGGGCCTCCCTTCGCGCGATGTAGGCGCGGCAGTGGTAGTCGTCGAACGCGTGGAAGTGCTGCGCGCGCACCACGACCCAAGTCTCGCCCGAGAGGAGCGACGGCGTGGCCCCAGGCGACTCGCGGATGCGGTCCGGCTCCACGGCGGGGTCCGCGTCCAGCTCGCGCCTCCGCGCAACCAGGCGTGTCGTGGTGTAGACGACGAGGACCTCGTCCCCGCGCTGGCCCTCCGGCAGGTCCATCACCTCGTCCCCGTTCGTCGGCTGGATCGATGCGACGACCGGCGTGATCTCGGCCACCACGCCGCTCGGGATGTACTTCCCGGCGACCCAAGTGCCGGCGGACGTTCGGAGGACGGTGAAGGGCCCGCCCTGCGCCAGCGCTGGAATCGCCCCGCGGAGAATGCTCGGCATGCTGCTCTACTCCTCGATCTCGTAGCTGATGCTGTTGATGAGCTGCGCGGTGTCGACCAGGGGCACGTCGGACCCCTTGCGCTTGATCGTAGCTGGCTTGTTTGCCTGCGGTCCCGGTCCCGTCGTCTTGCGCGAGCGGATGGTCTCCTTGACCCAAGAAACCGCCGACTCGCCGAGGATGCCGAGCGCCTGCCGCACTGCCATACCGCGCTCCACGATCGCTCGAGCGAGCTTCCGCTGGAGCTCCGCGAGCTCCGCGGTCCGATGCTCCGTCAACGTCGAGCGGAGGTAGGAGCGCTCCGGCACCCGCCCGTCCCGCGAGCCGAGCTCGTGGATCAGGCCGATGTCGAGGATGGTGAGGTTCGTGCCCGGGACCATCTCCGAGGCCGACGGGCCGACGATGCCCACGCGCACTGTGCCCGCACCCATCGCCTCGATCTGCGCGTAGATGCCGTCCCACTGCGCCGTGGAATCAGGCATCAGAGCACCCGCGGCAGGCGCGCGCGCGAGGTCTCCACGAGGTAGTTCATGAACTCCCCGTAGAGCGTTCCGACCAGCGCCCCCCCGCGGGCCGCCGTGGAGATCGCGGCGAACGTCCTCGAGATGCCGCCGACCGACTCGGATGCGATCGGACCGGCACCCCGCCGCAGCGCACCGTTGATCGAGACGGTCGCGATGTGCGCCGCGAGGTTCATCCGAGCCAGCCGCAGCGCCTCGGGCCGGAACACCCGCGCGTTCAGCGCCTGGTTCACGTACTCAAGGATCGCCGTCTTCTCCGCGAGATCCAGCGCGGTGTTCGCCGAGAGCACCGCGAGTTCGGGTGCGATCGCGACGACGTCGGACCAGATGATCGGCACGGTGACAGGCGAGAGCATGGAGCCATCGTAGCTCGAGGCGCGACGGCTCCCCGAAAAGCGAACGAGCCGGAGCATCTCTGCT
>JAYTLP010000578.1:0-7408 GCA_043729375.1 Myxococcales bacterium | reverse complement strand
CCTCGGCCGCGTCGCGCGTGCCCGAGAACACGTAGAGGTGGTCGGGCTCGAAGATGGACGCGCAGCTCTCGAGGCGGATGGGGTGACGCCAGCCGACCTGCACGAGCGCGCGCTCGCCGACCTGCTGGTAGACCTCGACGCCGGGCAGCTCGGTGGCGAGCTGGAAGATGCGCTCGGGCAGCGCCTCGACCCGTACGAGCAGCCAGCGGGGTCGACCCACGAACGCGGCGCCCCCCGACGTGGGCTCGAGCGCGCCGGCGGAGGCTGCGACGTGGTTGCGCCACAGGTAGCCGAGGAGCGGCCGCGCGAGGCCTTCTCGCGCGAGCAGCCACAGGCGGCCTCGATCGAGCTCCGGATCGCGGTGACCCGGGAGCGCGCGCGGCGAGAGCCGGAGCACGAGCTGCGCGAACGGAAGCTCGCGGACGCGGTGCAAAGCCAGCGTGAAGCGCTCGTCGTAGAGCAGGAAGTCGGCCGGCTCGTCCGATAGCGCGCGCGCGTCGTAGCCGAGCGGCGAACGCGAATCGCGGTAACGCACGAAGTGCTTGCCCGACCCGGTGAAGCCGAGCCCGCCGAGCAGAACGGAGATACGTGAGGCGCGATCGGTCAAGTAGCTCGAGGCGGCATGGAACAGCACGAGGAACTGCCGTGCCCCCACCTGCCCACGCACCTCCTCGATCCGCAGCTTCGGCAGAATCTCGTCGAGCGCGGCCTCCTCACCGAATATCCGGAAGAAGCCGACGAGCGCGTCCACCGACGGAAACAAGAGCGCGCCTTGCTTCCCGAGCACGACGCCCCGGCCGTCGGGGAGCACCCCCGGCACGTTGAAGCGGGTCTGGTGCAGCGCGACGGGATCCAGCATGGGGGCCAGAGGCGGTAGGATACGGCATGAACCGATGTCGCGTAAACGACTGCCAGGCAGCTGCTTCGGCGTGACGGCATGACCGCCGGAAAAAATGCGCCGAGCGGCTTTCTCGGCCGCCTGTTCGGCTCGGCCGAGCTCGTGCGCGCGCTGGAGGCGGAAGCCGGTGGTGACTACGAGGAGGCAGCGCGGCTCTACACGCGCGCCGGCGATCGACCCAAGGTCGCGCAGATGCACCTGCTCGCGTCGGAGCGCGCGGGCTCACCCGAGCAACGCATCGCAGGGCTCGTCGAGGCGGCGCGCTGGGCCGACGACGACGGTCCCGCCGCGGCGGCCGTGCGCCGTCGCGTGGCCACCGCGATGCTCGCCTCCGTGCGCGCACGTGGGCTCGTGACGGATGGCGATCGGGCGCTGCTCTCGCATGCTGCAGCGCTCTTCTCATCGGCGGGCGACGCCTCGGGTGCGGGAGAATGTCACGAGCTGCTCGGCGCGAGCGAGGCCGCTGCGGACGCCTATCAGCGCGCAGGCGCGGTCGATCGCCTCGAGCAGCTCCTCGACGGGGAAGCCACGCGTCGACGCAGGGCCGTCGCAGTGGGCGAGGCGCTCGAAGACCATCGCATGCGGCTCCGCGGCGGCGATCCCGGTGGCGCACTCGCGTCCCTCGAGCAGGCCCTCCTCGCCGTCGACCCGGCGGGACGCGCCGCGTTGCAGCGGGACATCGACGACCTGATGGCCCGGCGCGTGTCGGCAGGCATGCTGCGATTGCGCTCGAGCGTGTCGACGACCGTCGTGGCGAGCGCGCCGGTCGATCTGGGGCGCGAGCTGGAGTGTGCCTTGCCGCTGCGCGACGCGGGGATCTCGCGACGGCACGCGCGGATAGAGCACGCCAACGGCGCCTGGTACGTCTCCGATCTCGGCTCGAAGAACGGCACGACGCTCGGCGGCATGCCGGTCGGGCGCATGGCGATGCCCGACGCCTGCTCGATAGGCATCGGCGAGCACTGCACGCTGGGCGTCAAGTGCTCTGCCGACCAGGCCACGCTCACCATCGAGCGAGGGCTCGATCGTGGCGCGACGCTGTACGTCGGCGACGTGATCGTCATCGCCGGCGTGGACGGCGGAGGCGTCTTGCGCGCACGCTTCGACCGCGGCCAGCTCCGTCTCGGCACCGTCCGGTCGCCGCTGCGGCTCAACGGGGTGCAGGTGACGCGCGAGGTGGAGCTGCTCGTTGGTGACGTGGTCGAATGCGCGGGTCAGTCGTGGGCTGTCGCGCGATGAGCTGGCTCGACTGGCTGCGCAGAAAGTCGCCGCAGGTTGCTGCCTCCGACGACGCACCAACGCACCGCGTGGCTCCCCCCACGGCCGAGGCGCTCGACCTCGCCGTCGACGCCCTGCTGGCCCGTGGCCAGGAACAGGCTGCCATCGAGCTGCTGCGCAACCGCGCGGTCGAACGCGGGACGTTCGACGCGGTGCGCACGATGCGCCTCGCGGAGCTGCTGTGCGGGCGGCTCGAGCATGCGGCCGCACATCCGTTCCTCGAGCGCCTCGTACGCGCGCCAGCCCAGCGTCAGCGTGCGCTGGTCCTACTTGCCGAGGCTGCCGAGCGCGCGGGCGATATCGAGCGTGCATGCCGGACGTGGGAGCGGGTGCTCGCGTACGACGTCGACCAGCCGAGCGCGCGCGCGGCCGTGGAGCGGCTGGGGCCGCCGCGCGCAGCCACTGCGATTCCGGACCTCGCGCCGGCCGCGCTCGGTCGTCGCTACCGGCTGCTCGGCGAGCTCGGCCGCGGCGCTTCAGGCACCGTGTACCGCGCCGAGGACACGGTGGTGCAGCGCGAGGTTGCGCTCAAGCTGCTGCATGCAAACGCGCGCGGCGCGGGGGGGACAACGGCCGCGCGCCTCCGCGCCTGGCAAGAGGCGCGCATCTCTGCGACGCTGCGCCATCCCGGCGCCGCAGTGATCTTCGATCTCGACGAGGAGCGACAGCTGATCGTCATGGAGCTGTGCGGGGGCGGCTCCCTGCGCGACCGCCTGCTGTACGGGCCGCTCGCGCCACCCGACGCGCTCCGTGCGCTCGCCCAGCTCGCCGACGTCCTGGCTGCGGCGCACGCCCTGGGCATCGTGCACGGCGACGTGAAGCCGGCAAACCTGCTTCTGCGGCACACGGACCCGGGTATCATCGACGACGACGTCGTGCTGTGCGATTTCGGTGTGGCGCGGCTCAGCGACGACAGCGCCCCGGCCATCGAGCAGCGGGCGACGCGCGGAACGCTGGTGTACATGGCGCCCGAGCAGCGCCTCGGCACGCTCTCGCCGGCCTCCGACGTTTACGCGGCCGGTGTCGTGGCAATCGAGCTGCTCGGCGGGCACGAGGCGCTCGGCACGGCGGTGGGAGATCGCGCAGCGCTGCTGCGCGGAGAGCTGTGCCACGACGCCACGCTGCCCGCACACGTGCGGGCAGCGGTGGCACGTGCGCCGGAGCTGCAAGCGCTCCTCGCATCGCTGCTCGCGCGCGAGCCAGCGCTGCGGCCCCACGCGGCCGAGGTTGCGGCGCGCGCGCGCGACCTCGTGATATGAGTCTCGTCATTCGCGCTCCACTCCTCTGCATCCTCGCCCTCTCGGCCTGCACCATCGAGCGCCAGCCTCATGGCAAGGCTTTCTCCGACGACTTCACCGCGCCCTCGATCGGCCCGGCGTGGAAGAGCACGGGACCGAGGTACCGGGTCGTCGATGGCGCCCTCGTCATCGACCACGCCTACAACCACCCGCTGTGGCTCACCTCGCCGCTCCCGCGCGATGGTGTTGTCGAGCTCGACGCGTGGTCCGCCGATCCCATCGGCGACATCAAGGTGGAGCTCTGGGGCGATGGCAAGTCATTCGCCACCGAGGCGTCCTACACGGCCACGAGCTATGTGTTCATCTTCGGCGGCTGGCACAACACCACCTCGGCGATCGCGCGCATGAACGAGCACGGCGCCGATCGCCGCACGCGCAGCGACGTGAAGGTCGAGCCCGACCGTCACTATCATTTCCGCATCGAGCGCCGCGGCGGCCACATCGACTGGCAGATCGACGGCAAGCCGTTTCTGACCTTCGACGATCCGAAGCCGCTCGTCGGTGGCGACCACGCGTACCTCGGCATCAACGACTGGGAGGTCGAGCTCCACTTCGACAACATCAAGGTCACCCCGTGAGCACGCGCCGCGCCCTGACGCTGCTGTACGCGGCGTTTTGGCTGCGGCTCCTGTTGGTCCCGCTCTCGTTTTATGTCGCACAGCAGCTCGATGGAACGTACGGCGCCGCGCTCGCTGCGCTGCCCGTGGGGGTCACCGTGCTCTGCCTGGCGGGCTTCTCGCTCCTCGGTCGAGGGGACGCACGGTCGGCTCTCTTCGCGCAGCTCACCGCTGCCGTCATTGCTACCGAGGTCCTGTTCGACCTGGTGATGCTGTGCGCGCCGCAGCGCCTCGCGCACCTTCCGGTGGTGTACCTCGTCGAGGTGATAGCACTCGCGATGCTCGTCGGGAGCTGGGCGACGCTGAGCGCGCTGGCGCGGGAGCTCGGGACCGAGCTGCCCGCAGCGCTCAGAGCTTTTTTCTGTTTCACGGTCGCGGTGCGAGCGGGTCTGTACGGTGCCCGCGCGTCCCTCTCGATGCACGACGGCATCGACATGCACCGCATCGACATGCAGAGCGCGCTCGCCTTGGTCGTGGCGCTGACGCTCCCGCTGCTCGAGGCCATCGCCGTCGGCACGGTGCGCCGGGGCAGCGACGGCGCATGCTAGGCTCAATAGGTCGGACGTGGAGCGCTTCGGAAAATACGAGCTGGTGCGTCGCCTCGGCGCCGGCGGCATGGCGGAGGTGTTCCTCGCCAAGGAGCCGCTGGCAGGCGGTCTCTCGAAGGTGCTCGTCATCAAAAAGGTGCACGCGCAGCTCGCGGAGTCGAAGCAGTTCCGACAGATGTTCGAGGACGAAGCCAAGGTCGGCGTCAACCTGAACCACCCGAACATCGTGCAGACGTTCGGCTACGGACAGCTCGGCCCCACCTTCTTCCTCACCATGGAGCACGTGGAGGGGGTCGACCTGCTCCGCCTTCTCAATGCATCGCTCGAGGCCGGCCAGCGCATCCCGTACGGCCTCGGCGCGTACCTCGGACAGCAGGTGGCGAAGGGACTCGACTACGCCCACCGCCGCACCGACGAGTACGGCGAGCAGCTCGGCATCGTGCACCGCGACATCTCGCCCCAGAACATCCTCGTCTCGTGGGACGGGATGGTGAAGCTCGTCGACTTCGGCATCGCGCGCGCGCGGCACATCAAGGAGGTCGAAGGCGTCATCAAGGGCAAGTTCGCGTACATGTCACCGGAGCAGGCTGCGGGCGAGCCCGTCGACGCGCGCTCCGACATCTTCTCGATGGGCGTCGTGCTGTGGGAGCTTGCCACCAGCCGGACACTCTTCGGGGGCATGAAGGGCAAGCAGGCGCTCACGGCGATCCGCGCCGGGCAGATCCCGCGACCTCGCTCCGTCGAGCCGACCGTGCCGCCGGCATTCGAGGACATCATCATGCGCGCGCTCGCGGTCAACGCCGACGATCGGTACGCGACCGCACGCGACCTGCATCGCGCGCTCGGCAAGTTCTTCTTCGAGCTCTCCGCCAAGGAGGGCCAGATCTACGAGTCCGGCGCGATGGCAGCGTTCATGGCGCGCGTCGTCCCGCGCGAGCGACCGACGCCGCAGGACGCGACGTCCGCACAGCGGCGCGCACCCGTCGCGCCCACGCCGGCCCCGGCTCCGATCGCCGAGCTGTCGACCGCGCGACCGGTCGTCGTGGTCGGAGGGGAGCTCGCCGGCATGTCCGCGCTCCGACGGACGGTCGGAGACGGCCGCGCACGCGAGGTCCTGCTCGACTTCCTCCGCGTCACCGAGCACATCGCGTACAAGCATGGTGCCCACTCGGAGCGCGTCGACGAGCGGGGGTTCTCGTACGTCGTAGGCCTCACGGGCGACGCAGAGGACGCACCGCTCCGCGCCATCCGGCTCTCGCTCGCGCTCATCGAGGCGCTCGACGGCATCTCGCGCGACCTGCACCCACCGCTCCAGGTTGCCATCGGCATCCAGCGCGGCTCGGCGCTCGTGGCCGGCACGCGCGTCGTGGGCCCGCGGCTCGAGTACCAGCTCGTCGGCAACACGCTGCAGGTCGCACGCAAGCTCGCGCGGGACGCCATGCCGTGCGAGATCCTCGTCGGTGGCGGCGTACATCGTGCCACACGCGACGAGTACCGCTTCGAGGAGCTCGAGGCGATCCAGGTCGTCGCCGACGGAGATACGAATCCCGCAGTGCCCGCGGCGCGAGCTCGCGTGTATCGGCTGCTCGGCGTGCGACCGCGGGCCGAGCGGCTCGCCGACGTCGCGGCCGATCGACCCATCGTGGGCCGCCAGCGCGAGCTCGATGGCCTTCGCGAGGCGTACCGCGCGACGCTCGACGACCGGCACTCACGGAACGTGATCCTCATCGGCGATGCTGGGGTCGGCAAGCAGAGCATCGTCGAGGCGTTCCGGCGCGAGCTCCCCGGCACGACGCGCGTCCTCCGCGCCGTGGCCCGCCGCAGCCTCCGCGAGACGCCGTTCTCCCTCGTCGCGGAGCTCGCGCGCGAAGCGCTCGGCGTACGCGACGACGCGGACCCACGCGAGGTGAAGCGGCGCATCGAGACGTCCGTCGCGAAGCTGCTCGACGGCGAGGACGAGCGCGAGCTCCGACAGGCCACAGACGCGTTCGGGCTCCTCCTCGGGGTCAACGTGAAGGGCGCCGACGAGGTCGAACCCAACGAGCGGCGCCACCGGCTTCAGGTCTCGATGCGCCTCCTCCAGCGCCGGCTCGCCGAGCACGGTCCGCTCGTCGTCGTGCTGGAGGATCTCCACTGGGCGGACGGGCAGTCGTACGAGCTGCTCGTGGGCCTCGTGCGCGAGCCGATCGACCGCTCGGTGCTCGGGATCGTGACGGGGCGCCCGGACGAGCGAACCGAGAAGTGGGCGCTCGACCCGCTCGTCTCGACGCTGTACGTGAGCGAGCTCGGGCCCATGGAGCGTCGTGCGCTCGTCGAAGGTAGCTTCGTAGATCCGGAAGACGCGCGTCCTCTCACCGATCGCATTCTCGAGCGCGCCGGCGGCAACCCGTTCTTCATCCGCGAGCTTCTCGAGTCGTTGACCGAGCGTGGCGTGCTGGAAGCGGTGGACGGCGGAAAGCTGCGCTGGGTCCGTCGCGAGGAGATCGTGGCGGTGCCGACCACCGTCGAGGCGGTCGTGCAGAGCCGCCTCGAGCGCCTGCCGCCCCGCGAGCTCGAGCTCGTGCGTCGCGCGTCCGTGCTCGGCCGCATCTTCCGGGCCGACGACGCTGCGGCATTGCTCGACGAAAGGAGCGCGGCCGACATCGCCCCCGAGCTGCAGCGCCTGTGCGCGCGCGGCATCCTCGAGCCGATGGGCGCGACCACGGCGGAAGGCGCGGTGGAGCTCGCGTTTCGCAATCTCCTCACCAAGGAGGTTGCATACGGTGGCAT
>JAYTLP010000577.1:0-6625 GCA_043729375.1 Myxococcales bacterium | reverse complement strand
CCGCCGCCACCCAGCCGAGCTCCGGGTCTGCGGGCAGCGCGACGCCGCGCTTCGCCGTCTCGAGCCCTGCCGCGGCCAGCTCGCGGCGCGCCTCGTGGCCGAGCCCGAGCCGCAACAGCTCGACCGCACGCGCGAACGGCTCGCCGTGGAACAGCGGTCTATCCTCGACGGTGAGCACGGCGGGCGCGCCTCGCTTGTACGACAGCGCGGCCAGCTGCTCGGTGAGCACGTCGGGCGCCTCGCGCGCGAGCCGGTTGGCCGCGAGGAGCGCGTAGTACGACAGGGGATACTCGCGCAGCGCGCGCACGTAGTAGGCCTGCGCCGCCTCGGGCGTGCCCTGACAGCGACCGAGCCAGTACAGCGTGCGTCCGGCCTCGTACCAGCCTTCCTCGCGCGGCAGGAGCTCGAGCTCGCGCGAGAGCCACGTGGCCGCGGTCGGGATGTCGTGCAGCTCGAAGGCGCGAAACGCGAGCCGGAAGAGCGCCTCGCCGCGCTGGTCTCCCGCCGGAAAGCGCGTCGGCAGCTCGATGAGCGCAGCCGTCGCGTCGGCGGTCCTGCCGAGGGTGTCGAGCACGTCGGCCCGGCGCAGCGCCGCGTCGTCGGCGTAGCTGTGCACGGGCTGCTCGCTCATGAGGCGCAGGTACAGCGCGAGCGCCTTTGCGCCCGCGACCGGGTCCTTCTCGGCGCGCGAGCCGTGGCTGCGTCCGGCCTGGTAGAGCGACTTGGCGAAGAGGTCGGCGTCGTGCGCGTCCTCGCAGGCCTTCGCCGACTCCTCGAACAGCGGCGCGGCCCGCGCCCGGTCGCGCTGCTTCCACACGCTCTGCGCGACGTTGTAGCGGGCGCGACACGCGAGCTGCGGCGTGAGCTGCGGCGCCGAGAGCACGGCCTGCCACGCCAGCTCGCTCTCCTTGTTCTTCATCGCATCGAACAGCGCCTCCGCGCGACGCGCCTCCTCGGCGGCCGTGAACGGCATGCCGGGGTCGAGCCGCGCCCTGGCCCCCTGGGTGACGGGCGACTCGAGCGCGACTTCGCGCCAGACAGTTGTTGCTTCCTCGGTGCGACCTGCGGCGTCGAGCGACGTGGCGAGGCGCGCGCGGATCTCGGGCGCACGCCAGCTACCCGGGTAGTCGTGCAGGTACTTCGCGTACGCGTCGGCCGCCTGCGCGGCCTGCGCGCTGCGGTCGAGTGCGGTGGCGAGGGCGAGGTCTGCCTCGGCCTTGAGCGGCGAGGTCGCGGACACCGCGCGCGCCCGGGGCGCGACCTGTGCGAGGTCTCCGGCCGCGAGCAGCGCCTCGGCCGCGTACAGCCGCGCGTGATCGGCCAGGAGCGGGTAGCTCGACACGAGCGCGTCGAAGCGCCTGGCCGCCGCGCGGTCGTCGCCCGCCTTCCACGCGCAGTACGCTCCATCGAACTCGGCCTGGAGGCGCAGCTTGCGGTCCTGCGCGGCGACGCGTGAGAAGGCGCTGACGCAGGCTCGCCAGTCCTCGCGGGCGAGCGCGTCCGCCGCTTCCTTCTGCAGCTTCGGACCCGCTGCGAAGTAGGGCGTGGCAGCCTTGCTCGGGTCGAAGCGCTTCTCGCCGGCACCACGCGTCGGACCGACGAGGAGCAGGAACGCCGCCCCGAGCCCCCAGCGCGCGCGCTTCATTCGCGGGCCGGGCTCAGCGCGAAGCGGCGGCGAGCGCGCCCGCCGCGATGACACGATTGCGGCCCTGGCGCTTCGCAGCGTAGAGAGCGTCGTCGGCGAGGCCCACGAGCTCGAGCATGCCGCGCATGCCGACGTCCGTGACCGCCGCGACGCCCACCGACACCGTCATGGATATCGAGGCTTCGGCGTGGCTGAACTGTTGCTGCTCGACACGCGCGCGGATGCGCTCGCCGAAGAGGTGCGCACCGGCCAGATCGACGCCGCGGCAGATGACCGCGAACTCCTCGCCGCCGTAGCGAGCGAACACGTCCTCTTTGCGGATGGTCTGCGCGATCAGCGACGACAGGGTGACGAGCGCGCTGTCGCCGGCGAGGTGGCCGTAGGTGTCGTTGATCTTCTTGAAGTGATCGATGTCGAACATCACCAGCGACAGCGGCGAGTTGTGCCGCAGCGCGTAGGCGAACTCGCTCTCGAGTCGCTCGAGGAAGTACTTCTTGTTGAACGCCTTCGTGAGGCCGTCGCGGAGCGCCGACTCGTACATCTGGCGCTGGAAGCTCTCGTCGAGGCTGTCGTGGAACGTGAACTTGAGGATGGTGGTCGAGCCCACCTGGATCTTGTCGCCGTCGCTGAGCGCGTGCTGCGGGCCGACCTTCTCGCCGTTGAGGAAGGTGCCGTTCGTGGAGCCGAGATCGACGACCACGACCTGGTCGCCTTCGAGCCGGATCGCGGCGTGGCGACGCGAGATACCCTCGTCGATGACCTGGATGTCTGCCAGCGAGCCGCGACCGATGGTGGTCTCGGTCTTGGAGATCTTGTACATCTCGCCGACAGCGGTCCCCGCAAGAACGATCAGATAGGCGCGATCGCGGTCACGTGAGCCCGGCTTGGCCACCTCGTGGCCATCCGCAACCTTCGTCTCGTCGTCGAATTCGTTCGACACCTACCATGAAGCGTAAGCCATAAGCTCACTTCCTGGCAACCTTCGTGCAGCGGCAGCGAGGCGGGTACCGCCAGTCCATCACTCGGGCTGGCTCTGGCTTCCGTCGGCGAACGGGGCGATGACCGGCGGCGCGCCCGGTTCGGCCTTCAGCAAGATCTCGACGCGCCGCTCGGCTGCATCGAGGATCGACGAACCGCGCCGGGCCAGCCGGACGCCGTCCTCGAACGCGGCGAGGGACTTTTCGAGGCTGAGCTGCCCACCCTCGAGCTGGTCGACCACCTGCTTGAGGGAGGTGAGGGTGTCGTCGAACCCTTCGTTCACCGCGCGTGGTGCGGCACCGGGTGCCGCACTCGCAGGCAGGTCGGGAGACTGTGATTTCGAGTCGGCCATGGAGGCACAGCTTTGCGCGCAGACGTCGGTTCCGTCAACGCGCCTGCTTGACCGTGACGCCCCGAGCTACGATGCTAGTCGCCGTGGCAGCGGCGCGCGAGACGGTCGAGCTGGGGAAGCTGCGCGAGCGCTTCGCGGACTACGTTCGCAAGCACGGCCTCAAGTCCACGCAGCAGCGCGACGTGATCGTGGAGCTGTTCCTGCGTTCTTCGGGGCACATGTCCATCGACGATCTCCTCACCCGCGTGCGCCGGAAGAGCCCCAAGGTGGGCTACGCCACGGTGTACCGCACGATGAAGCTGCTCACCGACGCGGGCGTCGCAGCCGCGCGCCAGTTCGGCGACGGGCAGACGCGCTTCGAGCTCTCCGACGGAGATGGTCACCACGACCACCTCATCTGCAACCAGTGTGGCCTCATCCTCGAGTTCGAGAACGACGCCATCGAAAAGCTGCAGGAGGAGATGGCCGAGCGGCTGGGAGGCTTCAAGCTCGTGCGTCACAAGCTCGAGCTGTACGGCATCTGCCCGAAGTACGCGGGCGTCCGCAACGGCGCCTGCCCCAACGAGGCCTGAGCAAGCCTTGACGCTGTCGCGGACGCGCGCTAGCTGTAGCGGGTGAAAATCGTTTTCATTTTCATTTGCGGGCTGGCGGTCGGGTCCGGCACAGCCGCTGCCAACGAGGCCTCTTCCCGAGGCACGGTCTCGCCTTCCGGGCGCAGTGAAGACCAGGCCTCTTCCCGAGGCACGGTCTCGCCGTCCGGGCGCAGTGAAGACCAGGCCCCGCACACGGCCGAGCGGCTCGCGGCCATCGTCTCCTACGTCGTGGCTGACTATCCCGGCGCAGTGAAGGACGGCAAGATTCTCGCCGCGTCCGAGTACGCCGAGCAGCAGAACCTGCTCGCCGAGGGCGCCCGCATCGCCACGACGCTGCCAGCGTCGGAATCCACCCGCGAGCACCTCGTGGCCGCATATGGCGCCGTGCAGCACGCGGTCGAGACGAAGGCCGACGAGGGCACGCTCGCCGCCGCGGGGCGCGACGTGCATCGTCTGCTACGCGAGGAGCTCGGCCTCGTGCTGTCACCGACGAGCGCGCCGTCTCTGTCCTCCGCAAAGGCCACCTACACGCTCGCGTGCGCCCGCTGTCACGGCGCAGACGGGCATGCCGACACCGTCGAGGCAAAGAAGCTCGATCCGCATCCGGTGTCGTTCTTCGACGAGGCTCGCATGCAGCGCATCTCTCCCGAGCTCGCATTCCAGGCCATGGCGTTCGGCGTCGTGAACACGGGTATGGCGTCGTTCGACACCCTGCCTGTCGCCGATCGCTGGGGCCTCGCGTTCTACGTCGTCTCCCTGCGCCACGCCGGTGCCGACCTCGCCCGCGGGCGCGCGGCGCTCGCGCGCACCCAGGTGCCGCAGAGCCCGAGCCGCCTCGCCACGCTCACCGACGAAGACCTCGACAAGGCGCTGGTGTCGCTCGTGCCCGACGATCGGCGCGCCGCCATCGCCGTCCTGCGCGTCGACGCGCCGTTCCGCAGCGATCCGGGCGGCCGCTTCGCCGTGGCCCGCGCGCGGCTCACCGAGCTCTCGGCGGCCGCCGAAGACCCGGCACGCGCCCGTGAGCTGGCCGTCGCCGCGTACCTCGAGGGCATCGAGCCTCACGAGGCCGCGCTGCGTGCCAGGGAGCCTGCGCTTTCGGAACGCCTCGAGAAGACGTTCCTCGGCCTGCGCACGTCCATCGACGGCGGCCTGCGGGGTCAGCCGCTCCGTGACGAGGTCGCGCGCGCGCAGCTCATCGTCGACACCGTCGAGGAGCGCGCCGAAGGAGGGGCGTCCGTGCCGTTTCTGGCCGCGTTCGCGATCGCGGTGCGTGAGGGCTTCGAGCTGTCGCTCCTGCTCGCGGCGTTGCTCGCATTCCTGCGGCGCGCGGGTCGCACGCAGGACGCGCGCTACGTCCACTTCGGATGGATGGCCGCGATCCCGGCGGGCGCAGCCACATGGTTCGTCGTCGGTGCTGCGCTGTCGGGCGCGCGCCGCGAAGTGACCGAAGGCGTACTCACGCTCGTCGCTGCAGCCATGCTGCTCTTCGTCAGCCACTTCGTGCTCGGTAAGATGGAGTCGCGGAAGTGGCTCAAGTTCCTCGAGCGCCGCACGATGGCGGCCGGCGGAGCGGCAGGGAGCGTCGGGTTCGCGCTGTTCTCGGTCGCCTTCGTCGCCGCGTTCCGGGAGGCGATCGAGATCGTGCTGTTCTTCAAGGCGCTCCTGCTCGACTCCACGGTCGGTCCCTGGCCGGTCGCCGCGGGAGCCGCAGCGGGCGCAGGCGTGCTCGCGGTGCTCGTGCTCGTGCTCGGCCGTCTCGGTCGGCGCCTCGATCCGAAACCGCTCATGCTCGTCTCGAGCGTCATCCTCACGGCGCTCGCAATCTCGCTCGTCGGGCAGGGCGTGCGTGCGCTGCAGGAGGGCGGCCTCGTTGGCCTGTCGAGCGTGCCGCTGCCCAGCTTGCCGACGCTCGGCCTCTATCCGACGGCGCAAGGTCTCCTCGCGCAGCTCGTCGTGCTCGCGGTCGTTCTTGCACCCACGCTCCAGCGCAGGGCTCCGCAGCAGGTGGTCCGCCCCGCGTGACGCTTCGCGCGCGGCTGCTGCTCGGCCTCGGGTTGCTCGTGCTGACGGCCGTCGCTTCGTCGGGGTGGCTCGTCCTGCGCGTCGCCCGCCACGAGCTGTCCGTGGCCCAGGAGGTCGATGCCCGCACCACCGGCGAGAGCCTCCTGCAGATCTTGTCGACCGCGGCCGCAGCGTCCGGCGCTCCGCTCGAGGATGCGCGCACTCGCGAACGCCTCGTGACGCTCGCCGCCGAGTGGCGCACCCGCGGTGTCGTGCGCGATCTCACCATCGCCAAGGATGGTCAGGTCATCGTCGGCGAAGCCACCGTCGACGACCGGATCGGCGCGGTCGTGGACGAGCTCCTCGTGAAGCGCGACGGAGACTCCATCCGCGTGGTCGGTGCCGTCAAGGGCGCGCGCGGTGATCGCGCCGCGGCGCGCTTGTCGCTGCCGGGCGAAGATCTCATCGCGCGAGCAGTCGCGCGCGCACGCTGGCTCGTGGCGCTGGCCGCGCTGCTCTGCGCGGGGGTCGTGCTGCTGTTCGGTGCCTTCTGGGTCGATCGCGTCGCCAGCTCTGTGGCCCAGCTGGCGCAGGCGGCGCGGCGCGTTGCGCGCGGCGAGCTCGACGGTGCGCAGCTCGCGGTGGATACGACCGGAGACGAGCTGTCCGCGCTGACGGCCGACTTCAACGAGATGACGATCGCGCTCCGTCGGCAGCGTGAGCTCGTCACCACGCAGGCCGACACGCTCGTCGCCCAGGAGAAGCTCGCCACGGTCGGTCGGCTCGCGGCCGGCGTGGCCCACGAGATCGGTAACCCGCTCGCGGCGATCTCGGGCTATGCCGACATGCTGCGCGCCGACGAGCACGAGACCGATCCCACGCGCCGCATCGATGCGAGCGACCGCACCGCGGCCTTCGACCGGATCCTCGGCGAATCGATACGCATCCAGGCGATCATTCGCGAGCTCCTCGATTACAGCCGTCCGGCACCCCAGAGCCCCGAACGGGTGGCGCTGGTCGATGTCGTCGAGCGCGCGATCGCGCTCGTGCGCC
>JAYTLP010000576.1:0-8006 GCA_043729375.1 Myxococcales bacterium | reverse complement strand
CCTTGATCACGCCGCGCTCGATGCGGCCGGTGGCCACGGTGCCGCGGCCCTTGATCGAGGTCGGCGAAGAGGTGGAGATCCTCGGCTTCAAGGACACCGTCAAGTCGGTCGTGACCGGCGTCGAGATGTTCCGCAAGCTGCTCGATCATGCCACCCGTCGCACCGGTGGTGACGAGCGTGGCTGTGTTGATGGGCTCACCGGCGCCGTCGGCACCGCCCGCGATGAGCTGCGAACCGCTGCCGAGCAGGATGCCGACCGCGTACGCGGACGGGGAGGGGGGCGCGCCGTTCACGGGCACCGGAGCCCACGAGCCGAGGCCGTTGGCGCCCACCGGACTGAAGATCTCGGCCGTCGCAACAGCGCTCCCGTCGGTGGTGATGCCGCCGAAGATCACGCCCTGCGGCGCGCTCGCCACGCCGGCAGCGCCTGCGCGCGCCGAGGTCATGTGGTTCGGCGCGATGACGCTGTTCGTGTACACGTCGTAGAGCGCGCAGTCGGCCACGGGGGTGCCGTCGGGGCCGCGGCCACCGGCGAACATCGAGCCGAGGCCGACCGACGAGAACGCGGCGAGGTCGGTGCGTGGTTCGGGGAGCACGGCGCCCGGAGCCGCGAGGTTCATGGTGCCCGGACCGCCGACCCACACCCCGTACGAATCGTTCTGTCCGCCCGCCGTGAGCGAGATGGGCGGGGTCTGCCCGTAGCCGAGGACGGTCCCGCTGGCATCGAGCGCCTCGACGACGAGCGGCGCGGCGATCTTCGGCGGCTTCTCGTCGAAGCTCAGCGTGAAGTGGCCGCCCGACACCGAGGACGTCTTCGTCACGGCGCCGATGGTGAACCGCACACTCGCCGCGTTGAAGAACGGGTCGAGCGTCTGCGAGACGACGATGTCGAGGTTTATCGTCCCCCGCTTGCCACCGCAGGCGGTCGTGCACAGCGCGGTGACGGCGAAGAATGCGGTGCGGAGCTTCACGAGTTCACCTTCGTCGGACTTGCGGTGGAGCGTGCGCGATCGGCCATCTCACCGAGCACGCGACTGCGCTCGGTCGCGGCCTGGACCGCGTCGATGAGCGTCGTACGGAGCCCGCCGGCCTCGAGCGTGTGGAGACCGGCGATGGCGGTCCCGCCGGGTGACGTGACCATGTCCTTCAGGCGACCCGGGTGCTCGCCGGTGTCGATGAGCAGCTTGGCCGAGCCGAGCAGCGTCTGGGCAGCGAGCGCCTGCGAGTTGTAGCGCGACAGGCCCATCTTCACGCCCGCGTCGGACAGCGCCTCGATGATGAGGAACACGTATGCCGGGCCCGAGCCCGAGAGCCCCGTGACCGCGTCGAGCTGCGACTCGTCGAGCACGATGGCGATGCCGACGGCTGCGAACATGCGGCGCGCGAGCTCGACGTCGTCGTCGGTGGCATGCGTCCCCGGCGCGATGGCCGTGGCGCCTGCACCGACGAGAGCCGGCGTGTTCGGCATGGTGCGCACCACGTGGGTGCCCGCAGGCAGGAGGGCCTCGATGGCCGAGACCGGCGTGCCGGCAGCGACGGACACGACGAGTGTTCCCGGCCGCAGGTGCGGCGCGATCTCCGTACACACCTTGGCGATGATCTGGGGCTTCACGGAGAGCACGACGATGTCGGCGGCGAGCACGTCGATGTTGGACGTGCCCACATGGATGCCGTACTTCGCGCGCAGCTCGTCGCAGCGAACCTTGCGCGGGTCCGACCCGTACACTGCAGTGGGGAGCACGAGCCCGGCCGCGAGAAGGCCCTTCACCAGGGCCTCGGCCATGTTGCCGGTGCCGATGAAGCCGATGGAGCGTGACAGAGCGCTATCCGACATCGCCGAGGACTCTTCCATCCAAGGCCGTTCGGGTCAACCGATGATCATCTCTTCGGGCGCCAGCGCACCGTCGGCGAAGCGGCCGAGACGGCAACGATCGAACACCTCGTGGCGAGCCTTGCCCGTCAGCAGGTCGGCGTAGAGCTCGCCCATGACGGGGGCCATCATGAAGCCGTAGCCCACGAAGCCGCACGCGAGGTAGAAGCCGGGCGGTCCGGCCTCACCGACGATGGGGTGTCCATCGGGCGAGACGTCGTAGGGACCCGCCCACTGGCGCAGCACCTTCACGTCGGCGAGCTGCGGCATCACGGCGATGAGCTCGCGCGACAGGTGCCCGAGGAAGCCGAGCCGCGAGCCGAGGTGCACGTCACCGTCGTCGTCGTCGGGATAGGAGATGCCGGTCACGATCTCGCCGCGCATCGACTGCGAGAAGTACAGCCCCGAGGAGATGAGGCTGACCATCGGGCCGAGGAAGGGCTTGAGCGGCTCCGTGGAGAGGATCTCGTGACGGTGCGGGCGGTTCGGCACGTCGACGCCGACCATCTTCGCGATGGTGGGCGACCAGGCGCCGGCAGCGTTGACGACGCGCTCGGCACGCAGATCGCCGCGTGGAGTCCTGATGACGTAGCCGCGCGCACCGTGCTCGATGGCCGTGACCGGCGTGGACAGGTGGATCTGCACGCCGCGCTTCAGCGCCTGCGTCGCGTACCCCCATAGAAACGGCCACGGAAACAGCACACCGTCTTTCGGGTTGTACGCCGCGCACCGCACGCCGTCGAGCGAGAGCTCCGGCACGAGGTCGCGCGCCTCCGACGGGGCGAGCATGCGAGTCGGCACGCCGCAGCGGTTCTGGAGCTCGACGTTCTTCTCCATGACGCGTCGCTCGGCCTTGCTCTTGCCGAGGAACAGGTAGCCGCCCTGGCGGAACCAGATGTTGAAGCCGAGCTCCTGAGCGAGGCCCGAGCAGAGCTCGATGGAGCGCTGCATGAGCCGCACGTTCAGCTCGCTCGACCACTGCATGCGCACACCGCCGCCGTTGCGGCCGGACGCGCCATCGGCGAGCGTGCCGCGCTCGAGCACGACGACGTTCTTCACACCGCGTCGCGCGAGCTGATACGCGATGGACAGCCCCATCACGCCGCCGCCGATGATGACGATGTCGGCTGCGCCGGAGATCGGGCCGTGGGTCGAGGCTGCCAGCGCGCCGGCCTTCACTCGTCGTCTCCTGGCTCCGTGTCCGGCGCGAGCTTCGGCACGCCCGCGAAGAAGCGCAGCGGCGTGGGATGGAACGGTGGGCGCGCGGTGAACGGACGCAGCGTGGTCAGGTCACCGCCCGCAGCCTCGACGAGGTGCGCCACGTGCGCCTGGCACTCCTTGCCCTGACACGGTCCCGTTCCGAAACCGGTGAGGCGTTTGAGCTCGTCGATGCTCCGGTAGCCGAGCTCGATTCCCGACTGGATCTCGTCGAGCGTGACGTCCTCGCAGCGACACACGATGACGCGGCGGCTCACGAGCGTGCTGCTCCCGCAATGGCCGCCCCGACGCGCATGCCGGACTCGCGGGCAGCCTCCGTGCCGACGAAGCCGGCGACATCGCCGCACGCCCACACGTCCGGCGTCGACGTGCGGCCCTGCGCATCGGTGACCGCATGGAAGCCTCCGACAGTGGCGACCCAGGCGACGCGTCCGCCGTGCTCGCGCACGAGCTCGGTGGCGGGCGCGGGAAGCGCAGCTACGGCAAGCACGTCGCACTCGATGCGGCGCACCTTCTTGCCGGCCATCACGCGGACCGCCTTGAGGCGCTGGTGACCCTCTGCGGAGACGATCACCTCGTCCACTCCGTCGACGAGGGCGGCCTCGACGCCGCCACGAAGGAGCGCGTCCGTGAGCGCATGCGCGTACGGGCCGCCGCCGAGCACGACGATGCGCCGGCCGGGGACGATCCCGTCGCGGACGAGCAGGCGACCGACGGCGCGCGCAGAGTAGATGCCGGGAAGGTCGTTGCCCACGAAGAGCGCGTTCTGATCGTAGCTGCCCGTGGCGTAGAGGTGCCGTCCGGCGGAGACGAGCACGAGCCCCTGGCCGGTGGACAGCGCCACGAGGCCGAGCGGGGCGTCGGCGGCGATGCGCTCCTCGGCGTAGTAAGCCAGTGCGACGGTGGAGGTGAGCATCTCGACGCCTGCTTCGGTCGCTGCAGCGACGAGCGTGTCGATGCGCGCGAGGCCGTCGGCGGGGTCGGCGACCAGGGAGCCACCGAGGCGCTCCTGCTCGTCGACGAGAAGGACGCCGAGACCCGACGTGGCTGCGACCGTGGCGGCGGCGAGGCCCGCCGGCCCGCCGCCCACGACCAGCAGGTCCACGCGGCGCGAACGTGCCTCGGGGATGTTCGTCTCTCGCGGATCCGGGAGGCGTCCAAGCCCCGCGAGCTGGCGGGCAATCTTCTGCATGACGGCGTGCACGGGCTTCGGCGCATTCACGAAGAGCGTGTGGTGATCCATGCCGCGCGGGAAGAAGAAGTCGGTGGCGGCGAAGATGTCGAGCGCGGCCGACGGATAGACGTTCTGTCGCTCGACCTTCATGCCCGCGTGGACGGCTGTGCGACACGCGCGCTGGTTCGGCTGTCCATCGACGCGCACGAGGCACGCGCCGCAGCTCCCTTGCAGGCAGAACGCCGCGCGCGGCCGGTGGTATTTCACCGACCGACCCATGAGCGGGTCGCCAGCCTCGATCATCGCAGAGGCCAGCGGCAGATCCCGCCGCAGCCGGACGATCTCGCCATCGAGCTCGACCTCGACGGTGTCGTTGATCGGGAGCGGAACGCGTGGCGCCATCGCTCCCCATCTAAGCACATCTCGTCGCGGCCTCAGAAGCGCAGTTGAATCCCCGCGCACCTCGAAGCAGAGTCCACGCATGTCGAACCTCAGCACGCCGAAGGTCCCCATACCGAGAAACGAGCCCGTGCTCGGCTACGCGCCCGGCAGCCCGGAGCGTGCGGCACTCGAGCGGGAGCTGGGACGCCAGGCGAGTACGCCCGTCGAGGTGCCGCTGCTGGTGGAGCCCGACGGTCGTCCTACCCACACGGGCAACCTGGTCGACATCCGCTCGCCGCACGATCACGCGCTCGTGCTCGGGCGCTTCCATCGTGGCGGCGCCGCCGAGGCAAGCCGCGCCATCGAGACCGCGCTCGCCGCCCAGCGCGCGTGGGTAGACGTGCCGTTCGAGGAGCGCGCGGCGATCTTCCTGCGTGCGGCAGAGCGCATCAGCGGTCGCGACCGCGCGCGCATCCTCGCCGCCACGATGCTCGGCCAGTCCAAGACCGCGCACCAGGCCGAGATCGACGCCGCGTGCGAGCTCGCGGATTTCCTGCGCTTCAATGTTCACTTCGCCGAGCAGATTCTCGCCGAGCAGCCAGCCTCCGACTCGGGCATCTGGAACCGCTCCGAAGCGCGCCCGCTCGAGGGCTTCGTCTACGCCGTCACGCCGTTCAACTTCACGGCCATCGCCGGCAATCTGCCGACCGCGCCCGCGCTCCTCGGCAATGTCGTCCTGTGGAAGCCCGCCGAGAACGCGATGCTGTCGTCGTGGCACGTCATGGACATCCTCCGCGAATGCGGCCTGCCGCCCGGCGTCATCACGTTCGTCACGGGCGACCCCGTCGAGATCTCGCGCGTGGCCATGAGCCACCCGATGCTGGCCGGCGTCCACTTCACGGGCTCGACCGCTGTGTTCCAGCAGCTCTGGAAGCAGACGGCCGACAACCTCTCGCGATACCGCAGCTACCCGCGCATCGTCGGTGAGACGGGCGGCAAGGACTTCATCGTGGCGCACCCATCGGCGGACGCCACCGCGCTGTCCACGGCGATCCTGCGCGGCGGCTTCGAGTACCAGGGGCAAAAGTGCTCGGCCGCGTCGCGCGTGTACGTGCCGCGCTCGCTGTGGACCGAGGTGAAGGAGCGCCTCGTCGAGGAGATGCGCAACATCAAGGTCGGGCCCGTCACGGACTTCGCCAACTTCATGGGCGCGGTCATCGACGAAAAGGCCTTCGATCGCATCACGAGCTACCAGAAGCTCTCGCGCGACGAGCACACCGTCGTTGCAGGTGGCGGTGCAAATGGCGATCGTGGATGGTTCGTCGAACCCACGCTCGTGGAAACGAAGGATCCGCATGCGCGCCTCATGTGCGAGGAGATCTTCGGGCCAGTGGTGACGACGTACGTGTACGACGATGCGAAGTGGGCCGATACGCTCCGGCTCGTCGATGAGACATCGCCGTATGCGCTCACCGGCGCGGTGTTCTGCCGCGAGACCGCCGCGCTGCTCGAGGCGAAGCGCGCGCTGCTGTTCTCGGCGGGCAACTTCTACGTGAACGACAAGCCGACCGGGGCGGTCGTCGGCCAGCAACCGTTCGGCGGCGCACGCGCGTCCGGCACCAACGACAAGGCCGGCAGCCTGTGGAACCTCGTGCGCTGGCTCTCCCCGCGCACCGTCAAGGAGACGCTGAGCCCGCCGCACGCGTGGCGCTACCCGTTCATGGGCTAGCTCATGCGCCGTTGCCGGTCCCCACCCGAGCGGCTATGGTCGCCGGCATCGTCACCCGTATCCCAGAACAGGACCCCATGAGCCGCTTTGCCCTCCTCAGCCGTGTCACGACGGTCGCGCTTGCTCTCGCCGTGCCCCTCGCCGGCTGCTCTCATCAGGTGCAGTTCTACGGCGGCGTGCGCAGCGTCGATGCCGACGCCGAGTTCCAGCGCGAGATCGAGCGCCACGCCGCGGACGTGAAGTACTGCTACACGACCGTTGCCGTCACCGACGACGTGCCGCTCGAGATGGTCGTCGACGCCACCGGCAAGCCGCTCGCAGCCACGGCCACGGGCCCCCTCTTCGGCTCGACGCTCGCCGGCTGCATGGAGACGGTTGCGTTCAAGATTCGCCTCGGTCAGAGCAGCGGTCGTCGCATCGCGCACGGCACGGCGGGCATCCGGGTCCTCGAAGCCGCGACGGTTCCGCCCCAGGCCTATCGCACGCTCCCGGTGCCCGATCCCAACAGCGATCACACCACGCAGCCCGGCGACACGATGACCCCTGTCGTCCCGCAGCAGGAGAGCCCGCGACCGGCTGTTCGCTGACCGTCCTCGCCCCCGCGGTCTTCTCGGCCGCGTGTCACGGTTCGCTCACGTGCGGTGCCGGCACCCTCGCGCGACGACGCGAAGCAGCTTTGCAATTGACTAGTCATCGTCGCCCGAAGATCGCGCTGCCGACGCGCACGATCGTCGCCCCTTCCGCGATCGCGGCCTCGTAGTCGGCGCTCATCCCCATCGAGAGCTCGGTGAGCTGGTAGCGCGCCGCGAGCTCGCGCAGCGTGGCGAAGTGCGGGCGCGGATCGTCTTTCGCCGGCGGGATGCACATGAGCCCGTCGATGCGCAGCGCCATTTCGGCGCGCAGCGCATCGAGGAGCGCCGGCAACGCGTCCATCGAGCAACCCGATTTCTGGCCCTCGTCCCCGACGTTGACCTGCACGAGGCACGGTTGCACGAGCCCGAGCTTCTTCGCGCGCGAAGCGACCTCGAGTCCGAGCGATGGCGAGTCGATGCCGTGGATCAACGACGCCACGCCGACGACGTACTTCACCTTGTTGCGCTGCAGCGGGCCGATGAAGTGCCACTTCGCACCGACGACGAGCGGCGCCTTGTCGCGCAGCTCCTGCGCGTAGTTCTCGCCGAAATCGAGCTGCCCTGCGACGCACGCCTCGTTCACACGCGCGGCCTCCACCGTCTTCGATACCGCAACGAGCCGTACGGTCCGCCCGTGCGCCGCATCGGCGATCTTCTGGTGCGTGTCCCGGAGCGCGTCGGCGATGGTCATCGGAACGACGGCGCGTTGAGCCAGTCGCTGCCGATTGCGCCCATTGTCGCGAGGTCCTCGATGACCTCGCAGAGCGGAAGTCCCACGACGTTGGTGTACGAGCCGCGGACGGTGCGCACGAACGCACCCGCGAGGCCCTGGATCGCGTACGCGCCTGCCTTGCCGCTCCACTCGCCGGATTCGAGGTAGCCATCGACCTCGGCCTTCGCGAGGAGGCGGAAGGTGACCTCGGTGGTGACGATGCGACCGCGCTCCTGGTCGCCAAAAATGATGTGGTACCCCGTCACGACCTCGTGCGAGCGGCCGGCGAT
>JAYTLP010000575.1:0-7492 GCA_043729375.1 Myxococcales bacterium | reverse complement strand
GTGGGGGTGCGCAGCCAGCCGAGCCCGCCGAGCTTCTGGTCGTAGCGCTTCGCGACCGCAGAGCGCTGCTCCATGAGGCTGGGCAGGCGGCCCATCTGGACGACGCCGATCGCCGCCTGGATGTCGGTCATGCGGTAGTTGAAGCCGACGTGGTTGAAGTCGGGCAAGACGTAGCTGCGCGCGCCGAGGTGACGCTGAAGGTCGCTCTTCGAGGCGCCGTGGTCACGCAGCGAGCGCACGAGGTCGGCGATCGCGGGATCCGCGGTGGTGAACATGCCGCCCTCCCCCGTGGTGATCGCCTTGCGCGGATGGAAGCTGAAGCACCCGATGTCGGCGACGGTGCCGGCGTGGTGCCCGTGGTACCAGGTGCCCGTCGCGCATGCCGCGTCCTCGACGACCTTCAGGCGGTGCTTCTTCGCGATGGCCATGATGGGGTTCAGGTCCGCGCTCACCCCGAAGAGCGAGACGGGCATGATGGCCTTGGTCTTCTTCGTGATGGCGCGCTCGATCTGCGCGACGTCGATGTTGAACGTATCGAGCTCGATGTCGACGAACACCGGCTTCGCGCCCTGCATCTCCACGACGTTCGCGGTCGAGACCCAGGTGAAGGCAGGGACGATGACCTCGTCGCCCGGGCCCACGCCGAGCGCCACCATGGCCATGTGCAGCGCCGTCGTGGCGGACGTGGTCGCAAGCGCGTGCTTCGCGTGCGAGTAGGCCATGAAGCGTGACTCGAACTCCGCGACCTTCGGCCCCTGCACGACCCAGCCGGTCTCGAGGGGCTCGGCGACGGCCCGCTTCTCTTCGTCTCCGAAAAAGGGTTTGGAGATCGGGATCTTCATCGGGGTTCCTGTTGCGGCATCAGCGCACGACATTCAACGTGTGGCGAACGCGCGTCATAGCGTTTTCTCGAACGTTCTTCCAGTGAAAGGTCGGCTCACGGCACCGCAGGAAGTGCCGGCCGAGCAGGGGCACCCCGGCTCCGCAGCTCAGCGATCCGGGCCGGCCAGCGTGCGTCGTCGGGGTGCCGTAGGGCCAGCGATCCGTACGCGTCAAGCGCGTCTGCCAGCACGCCGTCTCGCTCGCCCATCGAACCGATGTGCTCGAGCAGGTCGTCACGGCTGGGGTCGAGATCGATCACGCGGTGCTGAAGGCGCACCGCGCGGACGTAGTGGCCGCGCTGCTCCTCCACGTTCGCGGCCCAGGAATAGAGCTGGATGCAGTCGGTCGCCGCCCCGCAGCCGCCGCGAACGAGGGCGTCGACCGCGAGCTCGGCGCGGCGGTTCTGGCCGCTCTCCATCGCCAGCGCGATGAGCTGCCGCTGGCAGGCTGGCCGGTCGACGACGCCGTCGGTCGCGCGGTCGAGCCGATCGAGCGCGCCGGGCGCGTCCTTCCGGGCGATTCCGAGGCGCGCGACGAGGACGTGCGCGCTGCACTTGGTGGGCTCGCGCCGCGCCTCCTCCTCGGCGGCGGCGAGCGCGTCGGCGAGGCACGCGTCGGCAGGCAAGCACCACGCCACCGCGCCGATGGCGTCGCTGGCCACGGCCTCTGTGCGTCGACGAAAGGGTCCGGGCGCGGTCGGTGAGCGGCGCTCGATCTCCCGATCGAGGATGACCGCCGTGGAGGGCAGGCGGTCGCCGAGCTCGGTCACGAGCGCCTCCAGCATGTCGAGCCCGGAGGGCCCCTCCGGCACGAGCTCGAGCGCACCGTAGGAGTCGTCGACCACGCGCAGTGCCTCCTTCACGATTACGTCGCGCAGCGTCTCGTCGTTCTGGTAGGCCAGCCGGAACTCGAGGCGCGCCTGCGCGGCGTGCCCGGCGACCAGGCTCCGCGCAAGGACGAAGTGCGCGCGGCCGAAGCGCGGATTACGCTCGAGGGAACGCGCCACCCAGGGGATGACGCTACCGTCGCGATCGGTCTGCACGCGCACGGCGCCCATGAGCGGGAGGAACGGCTCGGCGGGGTATCGCAGCATGGATTCTCGGATCGCCTCACGGAACAACTCGGGCGGCGCCGTGGCATCGACGCTCAGCGCGCTGAGCGTGCGTCGATCCTCGGCGAGTGAGTGCCCCACGGCCGGCCACGCGAAGACCGCCGCGACGAGCGCGCACGCCGCGACCGCATTGGCCACCAGGCCGAGCGGCGATGCGCTCGCCGCGGCCGTTGGCTCGCGCATGGTGGGGCGACTGCTCACGACGATCGCAACGCACACCGCGACGAGCGCAACGACGCCCGGCACCTCGAGATGAAAATCGACGACCTCGTGCAGGACCGTCACCACGATCGCGACCCAAACTCCGACCACCGGCCGCGCCGCCCGGAGCACGAGCTGCGGCCTCAGCGCCCACGCGAGCATGGCGAACGCCGCGAGCGAGACCGGCACGCCCCACTCGACCAGCCACTGCACCGCGAGGTCCTCGGGGTGCGTGAACGTCACGTAGTTGGTCCCCTCGCGCACCGAAGAGAAGACGGTCTCGAACGAGCCGCGGCCGGTGCCAAACCATGGCGAGGCGGTCATCAGCCGGAACGACGAGCGTGCGACGTCGGCCTTCGTGAGGTCCGAGGAAAAAAGGTGGGTGTTATCGGGATCGAAGAAGGCGATCGTGCCGATGAAGGCGGCGGCAACGGTGCAGCCGGCGAGGACGGCGGCGTTCGCGCGGTCGCTGCCGAACCGGCGCTTCACGTAGAACGTGAGGCCGATCGCGAAGACGGCGCCGAGCGCGAGGGTGCCCGTCGCGCCGCGCGAGCCCTGCCAGATGCTCGTCGCGGCGAGCACGAGCACTGCGCTGGCAGAGAGCGCACGCGGCAGGGAGCGGCGCGCGACGAGCGCCCAGAGCGCGACACACGCACCGATGTTGAGGTACGCCGCGAGATGGTTGGTGTTGAGCAGCGGCGTGAGGCGGCCGACCTTGTAGGCGTACGTCTCGTGCGGGCGATACACGCCAAAGACGCGGTCGGCGCCCACCGCCATGTGAGCGAGCGCGGCGATCGCCATCGCCACGGTCGAGAAGACGACGAGCCGCACCAGGAACCGCTCGCCGCGCTCGAGCGCAGCGATGCGCAGGGCGGCGAGGAAGACGCAGCCATAGAAGAAGCCGCGGAGCACCTCGACGCGCGTGGCGAGGGGCGCGACGCTCAGCGAATGCCACGCGGGACCCGGCTCGCGGAGCGGTGAGAGCGCCCGCTCCCAGATATCGGCGCTGGCCGGCGCGAGCGCGCGCGCCACGCCATCGGGCAGCGCGACAGCCTGGAGGAGGGTCATCGCGAGGAGCAGCGCGAAGGCGGCGAGCACCCACTTGCTCGCGGTCGAGAACGTCCAGCCCTGGCGATCGCTCGCGAGGAGCGCACACGCGAGCGCCGCGAGCACGCTCATCCCCAAGAGGACCGCCGTGGGGATTGACCCGAGCGCGAGGCCCGAGAGCGGCACCACGGCCGCGAAGAGCCACTTCCCGGCGGTGATGGCGCGCGATTCTCGACGAAAGGGCGGCATCGGCGAGGGATGATAGCTCCCGCGGAAGCCGTTTCCGCGCAGAAGCGCGCTCTGCTAGGGTCCCGCGTCCGCTCGAACGCGAACGTTCGGGCGGTCGCGGGCAACCAAAGCAACCTGCATCATGAAAAACTTTGCGCTCACCGGCGTCGGCGGCTTCATCGCCCCCCGCCACCTCAAGGCGATCCGCGACACCGGCAACCGGCTCGTCGCGGCCGTGGATCCCAAGGATTCGGTCGGGGTCCTCGACTCTTTCGGGTTCGACGTGCGGTTCTTCACCGAGATCGAACGCTTCGATCGGTACCTGGAGAAGCTGCGCCGCGGGCCCGAGGAAGGTCGCATCGACTACCTCTCCGTCTGCTCGCCGAACTACCTGCACGACGCGCACTGCCGGCTCGGGCTCCGCATGAAGGCGGACGTCATCTGCGACAAGCCGCTGGTCATCAACCCCTGGAACCTCGACGCGCTCGAGGAGCTGGAAGAGGAGAGCGGCCAGCGCATCTGGACCATCCTCCAGCTCCGCGCCCACGAGAAGCTGATGGCGCTTCGCGATGAGCTCGTCGCGAAAAAGAGCCCGACCGGCAAGCATGAAGTGAGCCTCACGTACGTCACGTCGCGCGGCCCCTGGTACGACGTCTCGTGGAAGGGCCAGGAAGAGAAGTCCGGAGGCATCCCGACGAACATCGGCATCCACTTCTTCGACATGCTCATGTGGATGTTCGGCGGCGCCACTGACGCGAAGATCCACCTCAGCGAGCCGCGCCGCATGTCGGGCTACCTCGAGCTCGAGCGCGCACGCGTGAAGTGGTTCCTCTCCGTCGACAACAAGGATGTCCCCCGCGAGGTCAAGGCCGCGGGCAAGACCACGTTCCGCACCATCACGGTCGACGGCTCCGAGGTCGAGTTCTCCGAAGGATTCACGGATCTCCACACGCGCGTCTACGACCTCACGCTCGCCGGCAAGGGCTTCGGCATCAAGGACGCCCGCCCCTCCATCGAGCTCGTGCACCGCATGCGCAACACCGCGGCCACGCCGGCCGGCACCGACCTCCATCCCCTGCTGCAACGGTGACGTCGTGAGCGAGCCCGCATATTTCGTCCACTCCAGCGCGTTCGTCGACGAGCCCGTCTCCATCGGCGCTGGCTCCAAGGTCTGGCACTTCGCGCACGTCTCCGGCGGCGCCGTCCTCGGCAAGGGCTGCAACCTCGGCCAGAACGTCTTCGTCGCCGGCGGCGTCCGCATCGGCGACAACGTGAAGATCCAGAACAACGTCGCCGTGTACGAGGGGGTCGAGCTCGAGAACGACGTGTTCTGCGGCCCGTCGTGCGTGTTCACGAACGTGGACAACCCGCGCTCCGAGATCGTCCGGCGCGGTCAGTACCTGAAGACGCTCGTGCGCCGCGGCGCCAGCATCGGCGCCAACGCCACCATCGTCTGCGGTTCGACGATCGGCCGCTACGCGTTCATCGCCGCCGGCGCGGTGGTGACCAAGGGCGAGGTCCCCGACTACGCGCTGATGGCGGGCGTTCCGGCCCGACGCAAGGGCTGGGTAAGCCGTCACGGGCACCCGCTGGGAAAGGCCGACGCCGAGGGCATCATGCGCTGCCGGGAGTCGGGCTGGCGTTACCAGGAGATCGAGCCCGGCGTGCTGCGCTGCCTCGACCACGCCGAGGACCTCGCGCTGTGAGCTCTCCCGTTCCGCTCCTCGACCTCAAGGCGCAGTACGACACGATCCGCGGCGATATCGCCGCGGCGCTCGAGCGGGTGCTCGAGTCGCAGCACTTCATCCTCGGGCCCGAGGTCGAGGCGCTCGAGCGAGAGATCGCCGCATACTCCAGCGTCCGCCACGCGGTTGGCGTCTCGTCGGGTACCGACGCGATCCTCCTCGCGCTGATGGCGCTCGGCATCGGACCCGGCGACGAGATCGTCACCACGCCCTACACGTTCATCGCGACGTGCTCGTGCATCGCACGCCTCGGCGCGCGCGCCGTCTTCGTCGACGTCGAGCCGCGCTCCTACAACCTCGACGTCTCGCGCGTGGAGGCGGCGATCAGCCCGCGCACGAAGGCCATCATGCCGGTTCACCTCTTCGGCCAGATGGCCGACACCGAGACGCTCGTCGCGATCGCGGCGCGGCGCGGCATCCCGATCATCGAGGACGCTGCACAGTCGCTCGGCTCGGAGCTGAACGGCAAGCGCGCAGGCGGCGCCGGGATCGCCGGCACGTACAGCTTCTTCCCGTCCAAGAACCTCGGCGCGTTCGGCGACGGCGGCATGGTCGTGACGAACGACGACGCGACCGCCAAGCAGCTACGGCTGCTCCGTAACCAGGGACAAGCGCCGAAGTACTTCAGCGTCGAGGTCGGCGGCAACTTCCGGCTCGATGCGCTCCAGGCGGCCGTGGTCCGCGCGAAGCTCCCGCACCTCGACGGCTGGACCGCGGCGCGGCAGCGCAACGCGGCAACCTACCGGCGTCTGTTCGCCGACGCGGGCCTCGCGCTCGGTGACGGCGTGCTCGAAGGCGGCGCGGATCTCGCGCTCCCCGTCGAGCTGCCGAACCGCCGCCACGTCTACAACCAGTTCGTGCTCCGTGCGAAGAGCCGCGACGGGCTGCGCAGCCATCTCGCGGCGCGCGGCATCGGCGCGGAGGTCTACTACCCGCAGACGATGCACCTCCAGAAGTGCTTCGCGAGCTGGGGTCATGCCGCCGGCGCCTTCCCCATCGCGGAGCGCGCGGCCGACGAGTCGCTAGCCATCCCGATCTACCCGGAGCTCACCGAGGAGATGCAGGCGACGGTCGTCGCCGCGGTGCGCGATTTCTACCATGGCTGACTCCTTCGACGTGGTCGTCATCGGCGGCGGGATCGTCGGCATGGCGACCGCCATGGCCATCCTCGGCCGGAACCCGCGCCAGAAGCCGCGGACGATCGCGGTGCTCGAGGCGGAGGCCACGCTCGCCGAGCACCAGACCGGCCGCAACAGCGGGGTCATCCACTCCGGCATCTACTACAAGCCCGGCTCACTCAAGGCGACGCTCTGCGTGCGCGGACGCGAGGCGATGCTGCGCTTCTGCGAGGAGCACGGCGTCGCGACGGAGCTGTGCGGCAAGGTCATCGTCGCCACGCGCGAGGAGGAGAAGCCGGCGCTCGAGGTGCTGATCGAGCGCGGCGCCGCGAACGGCGTGCCGGTGGTGCGCCTCTCCACCGAGGAGCTGAAGGAGCGCGAGCCCGCGGTGCACGGCGTGGCAAGCGTCTTCGTGCCCGCCACGGGCATCGTGGACTACGCCGCGGTCACGCGCGCCATGGCGCTCGTGGTGGAGCAGCGAGGTGGCGAGGTGCGCCTCGGCTCGCGGGTCATCGGGATCACGCCGGGCGCGAGCGAGTTCGTGATCCAGACCGAGGTCGGCACGATCAAGGCGCGAAACATCGTCAACTGCGCGGGCCTGCACTGCGACCAGGTCGCGCGCATGTGCGGGATCGAGCCCGGGATCGCCATCATCCCGTTCCGCGGCGAGTACTACGACCTCGTGCCGGAGAGCCGCGGGCTCTGCAAGAACCTCATCTACCCCGTGCCCGACGCACGCTTCCCGTTCCTCGGCGTGCACTTCACGCGCGCCACGTCCGGCAAGGTGGAGGCAGGCCCCAACGCCGTGCTGGCGTTCAAGCGCGAGGGGTACGACAAGACCAGCTTCTCCTTCGACGACTCTGCGGCGCTCCTCACGTACCTCGGGTTCTGGAAGATGGCCGGCCAGCACTGGCGCACGGGGCTCGGCGAGATGCACCGCTCGCTCAGCAAGGCCGCGTTCGTGCGCTCGCTGCAGGCGCTCGTGCCCACCGTCACGGCCGCGGATCTCGTGCCCGGCCGCGCCGGTGTCCGGGCGCAGGCGGTCGACAAGGACGGCAAGCTCGCCGACGACTTCCGGCTCATCGAGGCGCCCGCGATGCTCCACGTGCTCAATGCACCGTCGCCAGCCGCCACGGCATCGATCGCGATCGGCGAGCACC
>JAYTLP010000574.1:0-4420 GCA_043729375.1 Myxococcales bacterium | reverse complement strand
GATCGGCGGGTTCTACCCGGTGCTAGGCAGCCACTTCCCCGTCACGGTGACGAACGGAACTGCGACGCAGACGCTCCGGCACGCGAGCATCGCGGGGGCGTCGGTCGAGACGCGCGTGCGCCTCGACCGCTCCAGTCAGCAGCTGATCGTCACGCGGGCACCCGCGCCGATTACCGCGACGATCGACCTCGCGAACGCGGATCTTCTGACGGTCACCGCGCGTGGCACGTACGCGGCGGCCACGTCGACCGTGACGTGGACGGAGGTCGGCAGCCCCGCCGATGTCGCGACCGCGACGCTACGAATCCGCACGGGGACCGTGCGCGACTTCGAGTGGATCGTGGTCGGCCCGCATGCCGGCGCGACCCTTCACGTGCCGACGCTGCCGGCGTCGTTTGCAGAGTTCTCGCTCGCCCCGTCCGATGACGTCACCGCGGCGTACGTCGCGATCGCCGCGGTCCCCGGAGGCTACGATCGCGTCCGGCCATTCGTGCTCCGAGGTGCCAATCTCGGCAGCACGAGCGACTTCTTCGATCCGTTCTACGGTGGCGATCGCCTGAACCAGCTCGGCTACGTGGTTGCCGACGGCGACGTCGCCGTGATCGCGACCAGTCCCTAGGCATCGCGGCGCAGCGCGCGCAGGACGTCGGTCGCCGGCGCGAGCTCGCTCACGCTGAGACCAAATGGTGTCAGTCGCAGCACCGAGCTCGCGGTCGCGGGCGACACCCCCAGCGTCCCCTGCAGGAGCACGCGCGTCGCCTGCAGCAAGGCCGTCCGGGCCGCCGCGAGCTTGCGGGCCGCGTTGACCCGATGAATACCGTAGACCGTCGCGATCTCGGAGATCGAATGCCGCGCGTGGAGGTGAAGCGACAGGACGAAGCGATCGTGCCGGGACAGCTGTGTCCAGGCATCGAGCATCGCGCGGTTCACCTGATCGCGATATTCACTGCGCAGCAGGTCGAGCTCGGGGTCGCTGCCGACGCTGTCGTACGGACGCAGCTCGTCGACCACCACCGCGCGCCGCTTGGTGGCGCGCGCCTGCTGCAATGCCTGCCGGACGCACACCACGCGGACGAACGCGCCCAGCGCGCCCCGACCTGCATACGAGAAGACTGCGGGTGGGCCGCGGTCGCCGATCATCAAGATCACGCGCGCGCGCTGCACGGCCTCGGCGGCGACGTCGGCGGCGTGACCGCGTCCCCGCAAATGCTCCTCCGCCGCCCCGAAGAGCGGCTCGAGCGCGCGGATGGCTCGAACACTCCCGAGGCCTGTAGCCCACGCCATCACGAGCTCGTCGATCGCGACGTTGGCCCCCGCATCGGCCGCGGCGCCGACCTGGTCCTGCAAATCCGGCGCGACCAGTGTTTCCAGCCGAGGCGCGAGCGTGATGATGTCGGGATACCGAGCCGTCACGCGAGCGACGACGGCGAGCCACCCGGACACGACAGCCCGAACAGTAACACATGAACTGTCTCGACGATCTTCAGGTTGCTGGCCTGGTCCAGGGGGGCGCGCACGACGCGGAGCGCGAGGCGCTGCTCGATCACGTGGCGGCGTGTGACGACTGTCAGGCGCTCGTGACGGAGAGCATGGATTCGACGGTGGAGGAGCCGCTCCGGTTCGGTCGCTACGAGATGCTGCGCGCGGTCGCGGGCGGCGGCATGGGAACGGTGTTCTGCGCGTACGACCCCGTGCTGCGGCGGCTCGTGGCGATCAAGATCATCGCGCACGCCGTCCACGATCGTGGCGAGCGCGACCAGATGCTGCGCGAAGCCCGCGCACTCGCCTCGCTGCGCCACGAAAACGTCGTCGCCATTCACGACGTCGGCATCGTCGACGACGAGCTGTTCCTCGCGATGGAGTTCGTCGAGGGGTTCTCGCTGCAGCAGGCGATGCATCACCTCCGCGACGATGCCGCGCGCCTGGCAATCCTGGCCGACCTCACGCGTGGCGTCGGCGCGCTTCACGGCGCGGGTCTCGTGCACCGGGACCTCAAGCCGAGCAACTTGATGGTGACACCGCAGGGCCGGGCGATCGTGCTCGACCTGGGACTCGCCACCGAGCGCGGGGCGGAGCTCGTGGCGGCGGGGAGTCCCGGCTACGTGGCTCCCGAGGTGCTGGCCGGTGGCGCCGCCACGTTCGCGAGCGATCAGTACGCGTGGTGGCGGGTGGCCGGCGAGCTGTTCGCTGGCTCGTCGCTCCCGCGCCGTCGTCGCAGCGCCCTCGCGCAGGCGGTCGCGCGCGGGACGGCGCCGGACCCCGCGCAACGCTACGTGTCGATCGACGAGGCGTTCGCGAGCGTGCGCCGCATCGTGCAACCGACGCGACGACCGGGCGCCCGGCTGCGACTGGGTGCCGCGGTGACGGCGGCGGTCGCGACGGCCGCCGTGTTGTGGGCGGTCGTGGCGCGGCGCCCTCCGGCCGCAGTCACGTGCGGTGTCGACGGCTGGACCGCCGTTCTGCGCGCGCGCGTGGTCGCCGCTGTCGGTGCGTACGGCTTCGATAGCGAGCGCATCGCATCGACGCTCGACGCGCGCGCGGCCGGGATCACCCAGCAGCTCGTCGGAGCCTGCAGCGTCTCGGCGCCGTCTCTCGAGCAGGAGCGCGAGCGCATCTGCCTCGGCCTCGTGTGGCGCGAGAACCTCGCGCGCGCGCGCGCGATCGGACGCAATGGCTCGCGCGCGCAGGTCGCGGATGCCATCGACGGGCTCGCACGCGTGCTGCCGGCGGCGCGCTGTAGCGAGGGGAATCCGCCGTCACAACCGCCCGGGCCGACCGCCGCGCAAGCCGCCGATGATTCGCTGCTGCTCGACCGGATCGACGCGGCCGCGCAGCACCAGGGCACGCGCTCCATCGAGCAGCTCGATGCGTTGCGGCCGGCCGTCGAGCGCAACGGCTACGTGGGGCTCGCGCTCGCGTGGTCGAGCGCAGTGATCAGCGAGCTGGTCTTCGCGGGTGACTCGGCCCGTGCGCGGCGCGAGGTCGAGTCCGCTCGCCATCTCGCGCAGGTCAGCGGCGCCGACGTGCAGCTCGGCTGGCTCGCGGTGTCGCGGCTGCGCATGGCAACGGCGACCCAAACCGCCACCGACGAGATCGAGGCAGACCTGGACGCGATCCAGACCCGGGTCGGCAGCCCGCTCCTGACCGCCGAGGCGTTGCAGGCGCGCGCCGAGCGGGCCTACACGGGTGGCCAGCCGCAGCGGGCGGTGGAGCTGCTGACCGCTGCGATCGCGCTGTACGCGGAGGTCTCGCTGATTCCGGCGCCGGGCCTGCGCACGGCGTATCTCACGCGCGCGGCGTCGCTCCAGCAGCTGGGTGCCCTCGACCAGGCTCAGGCGGATCTGGAACGAGCGCTCGGGGTGGCCCGTCAGCGGTTTACCCCCGGTGCCGCCGAGCTCGAGGAGACGGCGGGTGCGCGTGCGAACAACCTCCTGTACCTCGGCAAGCTCGACGAAGCCGGCGCCGAATTTCGTCGGTTGCGCGACGGGATGACGGCCGCGCATCGCGATCGCACCGCCACGGCGGCTCGCATCGATCTGAGCCTCTGCCAGATCGAGCTGGTCCAGGAGTCAGCGCATGCGCGCACCGCGTGCGAGCTCGCCGTGACCACGGGCGTTGCCGTGTACGGCGCCAGGAGTACCGGGGTGATCGCCGCGCGCAACGCACTCGCGCAGGCGCTCCTGGAGACCGACCGCGCGGAGGCGATCGCGATCCTCGAAGGCACTCTGCGCATAGGCGCCCGCGGCGGTGCGCAACCCCTCGACGTGCCCTACGCGGAGGCGCTGCTCGCGCTCGCGTACCACGCGAGCAAGCGTCACGCGGACGGGTGTGAGGTCGCGGTGCGCGCGCTGGCCGTGCTGCGGACCTCGCCGCAGGTCGACATGCTGAAGGCGCTGGACGACGCGTTTCCCGAGCTCCGCGACCGCGGACACTGCGCGCGCCGCTAGTGGCTATATTCCACCTGAGGGCAGTGGCCGCTCAGGTCGCAGGGGAGAGCGCCGCGATCTCCTCGCGCTCCGCGGCGGTCGGCAGCAGCGGGCTCGGCGGATCCTGCTCGAGCAGCGGATGCGTGTCCGCGTCCACCTCGGTCCCGCGGCGCTTCGGCTTCGCGACGACCACGCCCGCGGCATCGAGGAGCTCGGCCGCCGGCAGCAGGGCGGCCTGAGCGAGCAGCCGGGCCTGGCGCACGGCGAGCTCGACCCCGCGACCGGCCTCCGCGAGCTCGTCGCGGAGCTGCCCGGCGGCGGCGCCATCCGACGGCAGGTCGACGAACACGCTGCGCCAGGTGGCCACCGCCGCGCCGAGCCGCTGGACGGTGCGCGCGACGTCCTGGTGGCGCTCGGTCGCGAGGATCCGCACCGCGTAGCTCGTCGCGAGCCGGCGCTCGAGCTCCGCGCAGAACCGCTCCAGCTCGGGACGC
>JAYTLP010000573.1:0-8488 GCA_043729375.1 Myxococcales bacterium | reverse complement strand
TCGATAGAGTTCGCGCAGCTGCTCAAGAGCGCCTTGACCACCGAGTTGCAGTGCGCCGCGGTGCTCGCACTGAACTTGAGCGTTCCCGCTGCGATGCGTGCCTTCGAATCTGCCAGCTCAGCCTGCTTGTTGGTCGTCTGGGCCGTCACGCAGCTCGCGACGTCGGTGTAGACGACGGCATTTGCCACCGTCTTGCAGCACTTCACCTCGAACTCGCACAGGATCTTGACCTGTTCCGATGCGTACTCGTCGACGGTCATCGACGACCCGCCGCAACCCACCGCGAACAGCACTGCATACCACCACGACGTCTTCATCTCTGGCTCCCTTGTTCCTCGGCGTGCGTTTCATTGAAACACCGGCACGGTATCACGCGGAGCGCGACGACCTCGAGTCGCCGTCACAGCACGAGGTGATCCACGACACGCCTCAGCGACTCGAGGTTGTTGACGGTCTCGACCTTGTCGCAGTGCGGGGCATACAAGCGCATCACGGAATCGCCGAAGCCCCACGAGACGGGCGGCTCGGGGTTGAGCCACAGCAGTCGCCGGGCACGACTGCCGATGTCCTCGAGCGCCGACGGCTCCGGCGCGTTGTAGTTGTTGCGACCGTCGCCGATGACGATGACCGTGGTGCGCGGCGTGACGGCGTCGAGGTGATCGTCGGCGAACATGCGCAGCGAGCGGCCGTAGTTGGAGTTGGCGTACACGTTGATGATGCCGCCGCGCTCGGCCAGCTCGATGGCACGGTCCAGATCGTGCTCGCGGAACAGGTCGGTGCACTCGCCCAGCTCGGAGACGAACACGAACGACCGCACCTTCGAGAACAAGTCCGCGAGCGTGTACGCGAACTGGAGCATGAAGCGCGACACGTGGCGCACCGAGTCCGAGATGTCGCAGATGACGACGAGCCTCGGCCGCTCCTCCCGCCGCTTGCGCCACACAGGGCGGAACGGTACCCCGCCCGTGGCCATCGCTCTGCGCATCGTGCGCCGGAAGTCGAGCCGTCCCCTGCGCGTGACCTTGCGCCGCAGCGACGCCTGCGCCTTCAGCTTGAGCGCGAGCCGCTCGATCTCGTCGCGGAGCTGGCGCAGCTCCTCCGGGCTCATGGCACCAAAAGGCTGCTGGGAAAGCACATCCCGCCGGAACGCGTCGCGGTGGTCCACCTGGCGCTTCTCGAACTCGCGCTTCACGTGCGCGCGCGCCGTGGTGCGGAGCCGACGGAGGTTGTCGTCGACAAACCCCGCCAGCTGGTCGGCGCGCGCCTGCCCGACCGCGCGCGCGAGCCGCTGCGCGAGGTTGCCGGCCTCCTCGTACGCGTTGTTGAAACCGAGGCCGTCGAGCACCTGCTGCGTGAAGTAGCCCACCTGCAGCGGACTCGTCAGGCGGTCCCAGTCCACGCGCACCTGGGCAAGGCGCAGCAGGGCCTCTATCTGCCCGCGCCGGAGCCCCATGGCCGCGCGCATGAGCGGCTGCATGCGCGACGCCTCGTCTGCGAGCAGCGCGGTGATCCGCGCAATCTCCTCGTCGGTGACGCCGGCGCGTCGCAGCGCCTCCGCCAGCGGGGACTCCTCGGCGCCGTCGAGCAGCGCGCCGCCGTCGTGAAAGTAGAGCGCAAACAGCTCCTCGAAGATCTCGCGATCGGTCGCGCGCTTCGCAAGCGTGCACAACAGCGCCGCGCGGAGACCTTCGCGATCGGCGAGCGACACGACCGATGCCGCTTGCAGCGCGTCCAGCGTCTCCGCCGTCGAGATGCGCGCTCCGTTGTGCCGGAGCAGCTCGATGAACGCGAGCAGCGCTTCCGTCATAAGCCCGTCACGGGTGGGACAGCAGGTGCTCGACCGCGCCCGCCATACCCTCGACGTTCGCGCCGACCTCGACGTGCCGCACCACGCCCGAGCCATCGACGAGCACCATCGTGGGCAGCACGAAGACGCCGTACGCCCGCGTGACGTCTTCCTTGGCATCGGCAAGCACCGTGTGCGCAATGCCGAGCTCCCTCATGCCGCGCAGCAACGTGGCAACGGGCTCCGTCGAGATGCCGACCACGTCGAGCTTGCCCGCGAATTTCTGCTCGAGCCGCGCAAGCTCGGGGAGCGAGTGCACGCACGGCCCGCACCACGTGGCCCAGAAGTCGATCAGCAGCGTCCGGCCCCTGTGCGCGGCCAGCGTGTCGTCGCCGACGCCGCCCACGCGCGACAGGGTGAACGCGGGTGCGGGCTTGTCGAGCAGACGTTGCCGGATGAGCTGCTCGTCCGATGGACGCGCCAGCGGTATGACCACGACGGTGCGTTGCCTGCCCCCGTGAAGGACACCGAGCGTGACGGGCTTGCTCACCGGGCTACCGCCGAGTGTCGCAGAGAGGGCCCTGGGTCCGTGCACGGGGACGCCATCGACGGTGAGCACCTCGTCGCCCGCGGCGAGCGCGGTACGAGAGGCGGGCGAGTCCGGGACGATGCCCTCGACCTTGACGCCCCCCTGCTTGCCTTCACCGAGCAGGATTCCGACCCAGGCGCGGGCCTGCGCATGACCGCGCAACGGTGCGCAGACGCTCAGGATTATGACGCCTACATGTAGGATACTTGCCTTCATAGACATACCGCCCTATGGTGAGACCTCGCCGCCCCCACTCTGCCCAGGGATAGCATGAACAAACGACAGTCGCTCCGCTTCGACAAGGTGTTCCCCGTCCTCCTGTCATCCGATCAGTTCGGCGACTCGAACGCGATTGCTCGCAACATCTCCGCGGGCGGAATCCTGCTGGAGGTCGGCGAACCCCTGCCGCTCGGCACGCACGTGCGCGTCTACTTCACGATGAGCGCCGGCGCACCCGAGGAGGGCCCGCAGATCGTCGCCCGCGGCGAGGTGAAGAACCACTACTTCCTCAACTTCGCCGACGAGACCGGCCCGCGCTCCATGACGGGCATGGCAGTGCGGTTCACGTCGTTCGAGACGGAGACGCGCGATCGCTTTGCCGAAGGCATCGGACAATTGCGAGTGATTCACTAGCGAGGTCGGGCCTCTGCCGCTCGAGCGTTCACCCTCCTCTCGACGCGCCACATCAGCACCGGCACGAGCACGGTGAGCCCGATGGAGAGCCACGCGAGCCGCGGCATGTTGACGAGCGAACCGTCCGCTGCGGTGGAGAGGAGCTGCCCCGAGCACGCGGCGCCCGCCGAGATGGAAATGTGCGTCACAGCAGACTGCAGGGACTGGAAGCGCGCGCGCTCCGACGTGGCCGGCACCTTGGACGCGAGGGTGTTGTACGAGACGTTGCGGAGCGCCTGCGCGAGCATGTAGGCCATGAAGATGCCCCACACCCAGCCCACGGGTGGCACCGAGGCGAACGCCACCACGATCACGCACGCAAGCAGCGCGATGCCGACGGCACCGATGCGCAGCGAGCCGTAGCGGTCGACGAGCCGGCCCGCGGTTCGTGTGCACACGAGGCTCACCACGCCTCCCACCAGGTAGAGGAGGTCGAGTCTCCGCCGCGGGAAATGCACGTTGAGCTGCAGGTACGGCGAGAGCGCCGGGATGATGAGAAAGCCCGAGGTCTGCACGAGGCACGTCATCGCGTACGACAGGCGCACCGTCGGGTCCGCCACGAGACGCTTCAGCGACGACCAGACGGGCTCGGGCGTGGCACGATCGAGGTGCGCGCGCAGCGGTGGAAGGACGAGCGTCAGCGCGACGGCGACGGTGCCGAGCGCCGCGATCGCGAAGAACGGCGTGCGCCACCCGGCCCAGCGCGAGAGCCACAGCCCCGCCGGCAGCCCGAAGATGGACGCCAGGGCAAACGCCATCATGACGACCGAAAGTGCGCGTCCGCGACGCTCGCTCGGGACGGCGTCGGCGACGATGCTGAACGCGAGCGACGTCGCGGGCCCACCGAAGAAGCCCGCCATCGCCCGCGCGACCACGAGGTCGACGAAGCGATGCGCGAGGCCTGCACTGGCCGTCGACAGCACGAGGCCGCAGAGAGCGACGAAGAGCGCCTTCTTGCGGTCGAAGCGGTCGAGGAAGAAGGCGCCGGCGATGCCTGCCACCGCCGCTGCCGCGGTGTAGCTCGCAGCGATGTACGGCAGGTGCGCGGTGGGGATGCCGAGGGCCGCCGAAAAGTCGGGGCCGAGCGGCATCACGATGACGAACTCGAGGACGTTGATGAACTGCGCGGCTGCGACAACGCGGATGATCGCGCGCTCGGTCGGGTCGACGGCCATCTGCGAACACCGTAGCACGCGAGGTGTGGTGCTACGCTCGCGCCGTCTTGCGTGCTGCAATGCTCAACTTCGTGCTCCTCGGGTGTACGGTTTCACGCGCCGACGAGTTCCCTGCAGAGCCTGCTGCCGCGCACGCCGAGCTCGCGCGGATGGTGACGGACGCAGAGCGCGCGGACCCCTCGCTCCCCATCACCACCACGCTGGAGGAGCGGCCTTACGGGGCCGACGCGTACCGGAAGCTGTTTCTAGCAATGTGGGCCCAAGTACCTGACTGGAAAAGCGGAGACCCGCTCTGGGCACGGCGGTCCGAGCCTCCCCTGCCGGCGCGGGTGCCGGGTCAGCCGCGGCCGAAGCGCCCGCCGCCGCACGACCCGGAGAAGCTCGACTGGTTCGACGCGCTGCTCGGCCTCGACCTCGCCGAGCTCGAGGCGCCGTTCACCTTCCAGGAGATGCCGAAGATCGATTTGCCTCTCGTCCCGCCGGCCGATCGCGAGGGCCTGCGCACGGACGCGCTCCGCGTGGTGGCCACGATGCGCGCGCTGGCCGCGACGCACCGCGCGGAGGCCGTGGAGCCCATCTTCAAGCTCGCGTTCGTCCTCGACGGCGTGTTCCGCGACGAGTGCGGGCGCCAGCTCCGCGCCATCGGAGACGCGGCAGTCGCGCCGCTCGTGCATTTGCAATACGCACGGGTGATCCCCGGCGTCATGGGCGCCAAGCAGCGGCGCTACGCCGTCTACCAGCTCGACCGCATGGATCGCGCACGACCGCTCAAGGCGATCACGACCGCGCCCGACGATCGGCTCCGCGCCGTGCTCATCCACGCGTACGGCGAGGCGCGCGCGCTCGATGCAGTCGAGGCCATCCTCGATCAGCTCAATGCGCAGAGCCACCGCGTCCGGCGCGAGGCGCGCTGGGCTTTCCGTCGGTACGTCGAGGGTCCTGCGCCGCCGCCTGCGCCTGTGCGCAAGCGCAAGCTCCCCGGAGGCCAGCAGGAAACGGACGAGAAGCCCGACTACCTCACGTACCGCGAGGTGGCCGAGCTCGCGCTGCAGAAGCGCGTGGCCGACCTCGGCCTCCCGACGCCCGTCGCCAAGGCGCCTGCGTTGCCGCTCGCGATGTTCGAGGCCGTCGTGGCGCACGACGATGCGGAGCGAAACGCGGAGTGGGAGCGCGCATTCGTGGCTGCGCGGGCCCAGACCGACGCTGGCGACCTCGACGGTGCGCTCGGCAACTACGAGTGGATCCTCGCGCACGATCCGACGAGCAGCCGGCGGGGGGAGATGTCGCCGACGTTCGCCCGCGCCGCCGATGCGCGGCGTCGCGCAGGCAAGCTCGACGAGGCCGCAGCGCTGTACTGGAAAGCCGCCGCGCTCGCCCCGCCGGATGCTGCACCGAAGCTGGAGGCACAGGCCAGCTTCCTCGATGCCGAGCGAGCGCGTGCGCTGGGCAAGACCGAAGAGGCCGCGCTGCGTCGCGCGGTCGCGCTCGATCCGACGCAGCTCGATGCGAAGGCCCGGCTCGAGCGCATCGTGTCCCTGCGCGCCCTCGCCCGCCGCAGCCGTCGTCTCGGTGGCCTGGCGGTCTGCGCCGGCTTGCTCGCCCTGGCGGGCTGGCTCGTGCTGCGTCGCCCCAGGACCTGACCACCTACGCATCGGGCAGGTGATGGTGGCCGAGACGTCACGAGGCCGGTCTCACTGCGCTTCCGGCGTGTCCTCGGTGGGCGGCGGTGTCGGCAGGCGCGGCAGCGCGCGAGGCGCTCCTTCCGCGGCCTCCTCCGGCTTCCGGATGGGGCGTTTCAGATCTTCTCTTGCCTCCGGCTTCGGCCCGGGCTTCACCTGCGGGCTCGCCACGACGACCTTGGGCTCGACGGGCAGCGGTACCTTCGCTTCGAGCTTCGGCGCGACGACGGCGGCCGGCGCGATCGTCGGTGGCAGTTGCGGCCTGTCGACGACCGGCGCCGCGACCGCCGGGGTGATCGGTGCAGCGGCCTCGCGATCCGCATTGCGAGTGAGCCAGTAAAAGCCGAAACCGACGGTGAGCACGATGAGCCCGATCGCGTACGCCGCACGACCGGAGCTGCGGGGCTCGCGGCGGCGCCGGTCGCTCTCGAGCTCTTCGCCATCGAACGCATTGCCGAGCTCTAGACCGACCGGCGGCAGGTCGACGCCGGAGCCGAACATGAGATCCGCGGACTCCGCGCCGAAGGGTCGCAGCTCCACCGTTGGGTCCACCGCGAACTGGCCGCTGGTACGTCGATCACCCTGCCGACGGTTCGTGCCCACGGGCCGTGCCGCGAGCGCCGACGTCTCTCGCGCGCGCTCACCGATGCCGGGCATCGTGGACTCGAGGTAGGCAGCCACCTCGTTCGAGCTGGCACGCACGCCCCAGCCGACGAGCAGCCCGTCGAGCACGACCTGGACCTCGCGCGCGGTGGCATGGCGATCTTCGGCGCGCTTCGAGAGCAGCCGCTGCACGAGCGCCCACAGCTCTCGCGGGTAGCGCTCGACGATGAGGTCGGGCGGTACGGGCGTGTCGTTCATGATCTTGACGGCGATGTCGGCCGGATTCGAGCCCTCGAACGGACGCACGCCCACGGTGGTTTCGTAGAGCACGACGCCCAGCGCGAAGAGATCGGAGCGACCATCCACGTTGTCGCCGCGGATCTGCTCGGGGCTCATGTAGTGGATCTTGCCCTTCAGGCTGCCGACCTCCGTCTTCGTGACCTGCGCGCCGAACTTGGCGATCCCGAAGTCGCAGATCTTGGCGACGCCATCGACGGAGATGATGACGTTCGACGGAGACACGTCGCGGTGCACGATGCCGAGCAGCTGGCTCTCGCCGTTCACGGCGCGGTGCGCGTGCTCGAGGCCCTCTGCCACCTGCGCGACGATGCGGCACGCGACGGGGATCGGCAGCCGCCGCTTACCCTCTGGCAGGGCGTCGAGAAGGTCTTGCAGGTCCACCCCGGGCACGTACTCCATTGCCATGAAGTAGTCGTCGCCGACCTGGCCCATGTCGAAGACCTGCACGACGTTCGGGTGTGAGAGGCGCGCGATCACCTTCGCCTCGTCGAGGAACATCTGCATGTACAGCGAGTTCGCCGCGTGGCTCGGCAGCACGCGCTTGACGACGCACGCCTTGTCGAAGCCCATGCTGCCGCGCATCTGCGCGAGGAACACCTCGGCCATCCCGCCGGTCGCAAGCGGCCTCAGCAAGTTGTACTTGCCGAACGTTCTCGGATATTCGGCTTGCGGCTGCACGGGCTTTTCATCCTAAGCCCACCCGGCTAGCGTGCAAAGAGATGTCACTTTCTCACGCGCCGACAGGCGGCCGGTTCATCGCGCTCGAAGGCGTGGACGGCGCAGGCACCACCACGCAGCTCGAGCGCCTCGCAGCTCAGTACGGTGGCCGGCTCCACACCACGCGCGAGCCCACCACGGGTCCCATCGGTCGCGAGATCCGGAGACACCTTGCCGGTCCCGTCGAGGGCCTCCAGCTCGATGCGGCGGCACTCGCTCTGCTGTTCGCGGCCGACCGTCTCGACCACCTGCGCCGCGAGATCGAGCCCGCGATCGCACGTGGCGTGCACGTGGTGACGGACCGCTACCTTCTTTCGTCGCTCGCCTACCAGACCCTCGGCGTGGGGCGCGATCACGTGGCGCGCTTCAATGCGCTGGCCACGCTGCCGGACCTCACGATCTTCATCGAGGTTCCCATCGACGTGTCGGAAGCTCGGCGTCGGAAGCGCGGCGGTGCCGAGGAGATCTTCGAGAAGCGGGCGCTGCAGGAGCGTGTGCGGGCGACCTACCTCGACGAGGTGCTGCGCCTCGAGAGCGCTGGTGAGCCCGTCCGCATCATCGACGGCGACGAACCCGTCGACGACGTCTTCGCCGCCGTGCTCGAAGCCGTGGAAAGTTGCGTCGCCGCGCCGGCACGGCACAGTCGTTAGCCATGCGCGTGCTCCTCGCCTGCTCCTTCGTCGCACTGACCGGCTGTGCCACGGTGAAGCCCACCACGGTGCCGGCGGAGCCTCGCCTCGTCGCGGCCACGCAGTCCGTCGACGCCGTCGCGCCCATTTCACCCGTCGCTGTCGTCAAGGAGAAGCGCTCGAGCGGCACCATCGCGCGCGCGGCCCTCGTGGCGGTGCTCGACGCGGCGCCCGGCCGCTTCCTCGCGCACGTCGACACCGAGCCGCACTTCGTGCAGGGGCGCTTTCACGGCTGGACACTCGCGTCGTTCTTCCCCGGTGACACCCGCTTCGACGAG
>JAYTLP010000572.1:0-8600 GCA_043729375.1 Myxococcales bacterium | reverse complement strand
GTTTCATGAAATCGGTCGCACGACTTTGGTGACCCGTGTCGCATGGGGTACGATGCTGCGATGGCGCTTGGTGGTGGCTCCCCTCTGGGCAACCCGCGCAGCGGTACGCGCGGAGAGTCCGGACGTGGGGGACAGGCGGCCGCTGGACGCGGCATCGGACAGCGTACGGGCCCGTTCCGGCCGTTCCGTTCGTTCGCCGAGAGCGAGCGCAGCCTCTTCTTCGGTCGCGATCCCGAGCTCGCTGCCCTCGGCGAGCTCTTCGCCGACGACCGCCCCACGGTGCTCATGACCGGCGAGTCGGGCATCGGCAAGACGTCGTTCCTGCGAGCCGCCGTCATCCCGTTCTTCTCCGGCCGCGGCGTGAGCTGCCTCTACATGGCCGGCGAGCGGCTCATCGACGACGTGCCCGTGCCGTCTCCGAGCGGTGGTCTGCTCGTCCTCGACGACCTCGGCATTGCGCTGGCCGACATCGGCCGCGTCGAGCTGCTCGTCAACGTGCTCCGGCGCGTCGCGCAGCAGCGGTCCATCAAGGTCATCTTCGCCATCGACGACCAGCGCCTGCATCGCCTCGACCCGTTCGAGAAGATGGTGGGTCCCCTCGGTCCCGTGGGCGCACGCCTGCGACTCGAAGGGTTCGACGAGGCCCGCACCGGCGACATCATCGAGCGCACCGTGCTCGGCGGCGGGGCGTACTTCGAGTCCGGCCTGTCGCGCATCATCGCAGAGGACCTCTGCGGGCGTGGCCTCGTGTCACCCACTGCCATCCAGGTCGTCGCCGGCACCGCCGTCGCGCAGCAGCTCACCACCGCGCGCGCGTACGCGAAGGCGGGCGGCGCCGACGCGCTCGTGTTCGCGTACCTGCAGAGCGCCATCGCCGAGGCTGGCGGACTCGCTGCCGCGCGCGTGCTCGGCGAGCTGGGGGCCAGGGACGCGTCTCGTTCGCTGGACGAGCTCGCGTTCGTCGCGGGTCGTGACGTGGCCGAGGTGCAGCGGGTCATCGGCTCGTTCGAGGCAGCAGGGCTCGTGGCTGCGGTCGACGGTGCGTACCGCCTCGCGAGCGAGTGGGTGCGCGCGCCTGCACTGGCAGTCACCGGACCCGTGCGCGGTGCGCAGGTGTCCTCGCGCCTCGAGCTGCGCCGCGCGCTCGCCGGCTCCGGCCTCGTGGGTCCATCGGCCATCCGTCGCGTGCGCCGCGATGCGGGCGGCCTGCGCCCCGACGAGGCGCAGGTGGTCTCGCGCTCCGTCCGGCTGTCAGCGGTGGTTGCGCTCGGGGCCTTCGGGCTCGGCGTCGCGCTCATCGGCGGTAGCTACCTGCGGGCCGCGCGCTCGCACTATTTCGACGACGACGGCCGCGGGCCCGGCGCGCCCGTCGTGGTGCGGCTCGGCAAGCTCGACGCCGCCATCACGCGGCTGCCGCACGCGCCGCGCTTTCACTCCGTCGTCACCGACACCGGCTTCGCGCAGGCAAGCCTCCGTGGCCCGCTCCCCGAGGGCGCGCTCGGCGGCGACTGGACCGAAGAGCTCGCTCCGGCGCTGAGGCCGCTGCCTCGCGCGATGCTCGGGCTCCTCTCCACCGGTGACGGCTCGCGCCTCGGCGAGGTCTTCGAGGACCCCGCAAGCCGCGCGGCCGTGCTCGACGTGCTCGCCGCTGCGGGCACCGGTACGCCGCCGGAGGTAGCCTTCGTGAAGCGCGGGCTCGAGGACGAGGCCGAGGCCGTGCGTCGACACGCCGTGCAGGCGGCGGTGGCACTCGAGTGGCGGAGGCCCGGCGTGGTCGGGGCCTTGCTCGCCCACGCGTGGAAGGACCCGTCCGGCGCGGTGCGCGCGCTCGTCGCGAGCGAGGTCGCGCGGCTCCCCGACGCGCAGGCCGTGCCACTGTTCGTCGACGCGCTTGCGGAGGATCCGGTCACGCGCAAGGTTGCGCTCGACGCCATCGGCGCGCGCATCGATCGCACGCCTGCCGCAGCGGCTGCGCTCGGTCGGGCGCTCGGCGGTCCCGCCGGCAAGGAAGCGGGCGCCCTCGTGCAGCACAGCATCGCGGCAGGCGGTCCCGGCGCCGATGCGCTGTCCGCTGTGCTCGCCAGGGTCGCGCTCGACACCACTGCGCCCGAGGACGCGCGCCTCGAAGCGATGCGCCTCCTGCGGCAGAGCCCGAAGCCGCCCGAGGGGCTCGAGGCCGTCGCCGGCTCGCAGCGCCTCGCCGCTGCCGCGCTCCCGCTCCTCGCGCGGAAGAGCCCGGAGCAGGCCCTCGCCAAGCTCGGCGAGGCCATGAAGGGGCCGCCGATGCTGCGGGCCGGTGCGGCTGCCGCCATCGGTGTGCTGCCGCGTACCGCCGACACGCCGAAGCTCCTCAAGCAGCTCTCCTACGACTCGTCGGTCGATGTTCGCGCCGAGGCGTCACGCGCTCAGATCGCGCTCGGGCGCGAGGCGCTCCCGCTGCTGGTGCGCGACGCGAAGCAAGGTGGGCCCGACGTGGAGAGGGCAGCCGTCGAGACGCTCGGCGCCTTCGCCGGCAAGCTCGGCTGGCAGTCCGCGGTGAGCGCGCTCGAGCAGGCGGCCAAGGGTCCGCGCCCGGCCACGCGCAAGGTGGCGATCGAGCAGCTCGGTCGCCTCGCGAGCGACAAGCCCGGCCCCGTCGCCGCGGCGCTTGCACGGCTCGCTCGTGAGAAGAACCCTCAGATCCGCGCCGACGCCGCGTCCGGCCTGGGCGACGTGCTCGAGCGTGGCGCGAAGGAGGCCGTCGTCGCGCTGCGCAGCCAGGGCAAGGATCCCGATCCACAGACGCGCCGCAAGGCGGCCGAGGCGCTGGGTCGCGCGAAGGCGCCGCTTCAGCCGCTCGCTGCGAAGGCCCTCGCGTCGCTCGTCGACGATGCGGAGCCTGCCGTGCGTGCAGAGGTTGCGAGCTCGCTCGGCGCGCTCGGCGCAGGCGCGCAGGCCGAGGGCGGCGCGCTCGTCGCGCTGCTCGGCGACAAGGACTCGTCGGTGCGCGCGGCTGCACGGCGCGCAGCGCAGGTCCTGGGTCCCACGGCGTCGCGCGCGGGCGCGTTCGACAAGGTGCTGCTCGCCTCGCTGCCGCAAAGCGCCGTGGCCGACCGCATGGAGATCGCCGTGACCGCCGGTCGTACCGGCTCGCTCGCCACAGTGCGCGCGGCGCTCGCCGATGCCGACGCCGGTGTGCGGCGCGCAGCTGCGGAGAATGCCGCCGGCAAGGAGCTCCTGCCTGCGCTCGTGGGCGCGCTCGGCGACCGCGACGCGGCAGTGCGGGTCGCGGCCGTGCGCGGGCTCGTCGGTGCAAAGGCCGTGAGCCAGCTCGCACGCGCTGCACGCTCCACCGAGCTCGAGGTCCGCATCGCAGCGCTCGAGGCCCTCGGCGAGGTCGGCGGCCCGGACGCGCGCAAGGTGCTCGAGGACGGGCTCGGCGAGGCGCAGGAGCGCGTGCGGATTGCGGCTGCGCACGGGCTCGGCAAGGCCGGACCCGATGCGGCACCTGCGCTCGAACGTGCGCTGCGCGACCCCGTTCGCGGCGTTAGAGAAGCTGCAGCGCGTGGGCTCGGCTCGGCGTGGCAGGCACGACCGCTCGACGAGCTCGCAAGGACCATGCAGGTCGAAGACGACGCCGACGCTCGCTGGGCCGGTGCGCTTGCGATGGCCCGGCGCGGCGGCGGTACGGACGCGGCTGCCGTGTCCAGCAAGCTCGATGCGCTCGTGAAGACCGGCAAGCCTGCCGCGCGTCTCGCAGCTCGCGTCACACGCTCGTACCTCGGTCACGCCGAGGAGATGGCCGAGCTGGTGCGCGTGCTTCGCGACGGTAGCTAGCCCGTCCCGCCCCCGGGGTCGTTACCGTCGAACCTTCTTCATCGCGGCCTGCACCTCGCGGTCGGCCGTCTTGGCGCGCTCGGTCTGTCGCTTGTCGTAGGTCCTCTTGCCCTTGCAGACGCCGACCAGGACCTTGATGCGGCCGTTGCGCAGATAGATATCGAGCGGGATGAGCGTGAAGCCTTCACGCGCCGACCTCTCCTCGAGCTTGCCGATCTCCTTCTTGTGGAGGAGCAGCTTGCGGTCGCGCTTCGGCGCGTGATTCCAGATGTTGGCCCACGGGTATTCGCTGATCTGGAGCTGCGAGAGGAACGCCTCGCCGTTCTTCACGAACACGTATGCGTCCGTCATCACCGCGCGACCTTCGCGTAGCGACTTCACCTCGGAGCCCATGAGCGAAACGCCGGCCTCGAGCTCGTCCTCGACGGTGTAATCGTGGCGCGCCTTCTTGTTGCGCAGGAGGCTCTTCACCTCTGGGTCAGGCTTGTTGGCCACGGCAGGGCCATCATGGCAGCGCGCGTCCGACAGTCAAGGCGACCACCCGGCGCGCACCGGCGACGCGCAGCGCCAGCGCGCAGGCAGTGAGCGTGGCGCCGGTGGTCATGACGTCGTCGACGAGCACGACGTCGCGGCCGTCGACCGCGCTGGCCGCGGCAAAGGCGCCGGCCAGGGCCAGGCGCCTCGAGCCGGCGGGGCGGCCCACCTGCGCCTCGGTGTCCCGCGTACGGTGGAGGAGGTCGGCGCGCACCGCGAGGCCGAGCGGCTCCGCGGCCCCGAGTGCAAGCAGGGCGGCCTGGTTGTACCCGCGCGTCTTGAGCCGCGACGTCGGCAGTGGCACGGGCACGATGAGCGGCGTCGTCAGCCGCGGCAGCAGCGCGTGGAGCTGCGGAACGAGCAGCGCCCCGAGCGGCTCGCCCAGGTCGATGCGCGCTGCGAACTTGAGAAAGCGCAGTGCGTCCGCGAGCGCGCCACCGAAGGCGTAGGCGGCAAAGACGGCGTCGAGCGCACCACCGACGCACCCGACGCACGAACCGTCACGCGGCAGGGCGCAGCGCGGACACGCATCGAGGAGCTCGACGAGGCTTGCGCTGCACGGCTCGCAGAACGCGCCGGTGGAGATCGGCCCGTCGCAGGCTGCGCAGCCGGGCGGATACAGCAGGTCGAGAGCACCGGTCCGGAACGCGCGGATCACACGAGCGAGCATGACGGCGGTATCGGCGAACGCGCGCCGGAGTTGCGCACCGGCCAGATGTCTCGGCCAGAACGGACCCTCGACCATGCGGCTAGGGAAGCAGCGAGTGGCCTTCCATCGCGCGCGGCTGCGGGAGGCCCATCACCTCGAGCACCGTCGGTGCGACGTCGCAGAGCCGTCCCTCGGCGGTGAGACGAACACCGCGAAACCGATCGTCGACGACGATCAGCGGCACCGGGTTGAGCGTGTGCTGTGTGTGCGGTCCCCCGTGGGCGTCCGTCATTTGCTCGCAGTTGCCGTGGTCGGCGGTGATGAGGAGGGCGGTGTCGTGCGCGGCAGCAGCGGCGACGATGCGGCCGATACACGCGTCGATCACGTCGACCGCGGTGATGGCCGCCGGGAGGATGCCCGTGTGGCCGACCATGTCGGGGTTTGCGAAGTTCACGAGCAAAAAGCCGAAGCGCTCGCTGGCGATGGCCGCGACGAGCCCGTCGGCGACCTGCGCGGCGCTCATCTCGGGCTTCTCGTCGTAGGTGGCGACGTCCTTCGGAGACGGCACCAGGAGTCGCTCCTCACCCGGGAACGCGTCTTCCCGACCGCCGTTGAAGAAGAACGTCACGTGCGCGTACTTCTCGGTCTCGGCGGTGCGGAACTGCGCGAGGCCGTGCTCGGAGACGACCTGCCCGAGGATCTCGTCGAGCACCGTCGGCGGAAACGCAACGGGCAGCGGTAGCGTCTTGTCGTACTGACACATGCACACGTACGCAGAAAGCTGCGGGGTGCGACGTCGCGCAAAGCCCGTGAACACCGGGTCCGTGAGCGCGCGGGTCAGCTCGCGCGCGCGGTCACCGCGGAAGTTGAAGAACACGGTGGCGTCGCCATCTGCGATGGGAGACGGCGCTCCGATGCGCGTCGCTCGGACGAACTCGTCGGTGACGCCGGCGGCGTAGGCCGCTTCGACGGCCGCTACAGCGGTCGCGAACATCGCGCCCTCGCCCTCGGTGAGCAGGCGATACGCTTCCTCGACACGCTCCCAGCGGTTGTCGCGGTCCATGGCGTAATAGCGACCGATGACGGTTGCTATGCGTCCGAGGCCGATGATGGCGAGCTGCGCCTCGACGGCGCGGAGGGTGCCGGCCGCGCTCGTGGGAGGCGTGTCGCGCCCGTCGAGGAATGCGTGGAGCGAGACACGCTGCACCCCGCGGCGCTTCGCCAGCTCGACGAGCGCGTAGACGTGCTGCAGGGACGAGTGCACGCCGCCAGGGCTCGCGAGGCCCATGAGGTGCAGGTGTCCCGAGCCGGCGAGGCACCTGTCGATCGCGTCGTTCAGCGCGGCGTTGTCGAAGAAGACGCCGTCGACGATGGCCTTGTCGATCTTCGTGAGCTCCTGGTACACGACGCGGCCCGAGCCGAGATTCATGTGGCCGACCTCGGAGTTGCCCATCTGCCCCTCGGGCAGCCCGACCGCGAGGCCCGACGTATGGACGAGCGTGTGCGGGTACTCGCGGTAGAGACGATCGAAGGTGGGCGTCTTCGCCAGACGAATGGCGTTGGCATCGCGCTCCGGGCGCTCGCCGAAGCCGTCGAGGACGACGAGGACGGTGCGCTTGACGGTGGTGGTCACACCCTATGGTACGGCTCGCCGCGCAGGATCGAAAGCGCGCGGTAGAGCTGCTCGAGCACGATGACGCGCGCGAGACGGTGAGGCAGCGTGAGCGTGCCGAGCGACCACTTGAAGCGTGCGCGCTTCAGCAGCTCGGGGCTGTGACCGTCGGCGCCGCCGATGGCGAACGCGAGACCATGCTCGCCCGCGCTCATTCGATCGCCGAGCGCCTTTGCGAGCGCCTCCGACGTGAGCTGCTGCCCGTGCTCGTCGAGGGCCCACAGCTCGGCGCGCGGAGGCAGAGCCTTGATGAGGGCGGGCTCGTCCTTCGGCTCGATGATCTCGAGTGGCAGCTTGCCGCGCACTCGCTTGGCGAACTCGGCCGCGCCCTCCTCCAGCCAGGCTTCCTTGAGCCGGCCGACCGCGAGGACGGTGAGCTTCAGACGTACACGTCCGAGTAGTGGATCTGGCTGTCGGCCGGCACCTCGAGCGGGATGCGCGGCGCCGTGCCCCACAGGCCCTCGAGGTCGTAGAACTCGCGGATCGGGTGGTAGAAGACGTGCACCACGATCTCGCCGTAATCGATGAGCGACCACTGGCCGTCGCGGTTGCCCTCGACGCCGATCGGCTCGCGCCCGAGCTCGTCTCGCAGCACGTGCTTGACGCCCTCGGCGACCGACTGCACGTGGCGGTCGGAGCGGCCGGAGACGACCAGGATGAAGTCGGTGTAGGCGCCCTCCGCGCTGAGGTCGAGGAGGGTGGGGGCGAGGCCCTTCTTGTCGAGCGCTGCCCGGACTGCGGTGAGCGCGAGGTCTTTGCTGTCGTTGGTCAAGTGATGATCACCTCTTCGTGAGCCCGGCTGCGCCTCGGCTCCTGCGAGTATAACCACGCCCGATCAGCTGCGCACCTGCCCGTCGCCGTGGACGACGAACTGGGTGGTGGTGAGCTCCTCTGCGCCCATGGGACCGTACGCATGGAGCCGCGTGGTCGAGATGCCTATTTCCGCGCCGAGACCGAGCTCGCCGCCGTCGGCAAAACGGGTCGACGCGTTGACCACCACCGTGGAGCTGTCGATGGCGGCGATGAAGCGATCCGCCGCGATGTCGTCGGTGGTGACGATGGCTTCCGTGTGGTCGGAGCCGTAGCGCTCGATGTGTGCGACCGCGGCATCGAGGTCGTCCACGACGGCGACGGAGCAGACGAGGTCGAGGTACTCGGCGCCGAAGTCGGCCTCGGTGGCCGGCGTCATCGTGGGCACGACCGAGCACGCGCGCGCGTCGCCTCGCAGCTCCACCTGCGATAGCCGCGCGGCCAGGAGGGGCAGGAACGTGGACGCGATGGGGGCATCCACGAGCACGCTCTCGACGGCGTTGCACACGCCCGGGCGCTGCACCTTGCCGTTCTCGATGATCGCGAGCGCGCGCGCCACGTCGGCGCTGCGCTCCACGAAGACGTGACAGTTGCCGCGATAGTGCTTGATGACCGGGATGCGCGAGTGTTCCGCGACGAAGCGGATGAGGCCCTCGCCGCCGCGCGGGATCACGAGGTCGATCTCCTCGTCGCGCTGGAGCAGGGCGGCCATGAGGTCGCGCGACGGGTCGTCGAGCACCTGTACCGCGTCCTCGGAGAGGCCGATGCGGGCGAGCCCTGCCGCGATGGCGCGACCGATGGCGACGTTCGAGCGCAGCGACTCCGCACCGCCGCGCAGGATGCACGCGTTGCCGGAGCGCAGGCACAGCGCAGCCGCATCGGCCGTCACGTTCGGCCGCGACTCGTAGATGATCATGATGACGCCGAGCGGGATCCGTCTGCGCGAGACGCGGAGGCCATTGGGACGCGTCCACGCCTTCACCGTCTGACCGACCGGGTCGGGAAGCGCGGCCACGTCCTTCACCGCGCGCGCCTCGACAAGCTCGTGCGCGCGGTGAAGGACGTGGCCGCGCTTCCCGACCCGGTCGGTCAGACGGTGAAGGCGTGGACGCGTCCCAA
>JAYTLP010000571.1:0-4463 GCA_043729375.1 Myxococcales bacterium | reverse complement strand
GTGTGCAGCCCCAGGTAGAACTGGCTCGGGTGCATCACCACGACGGCCTGCTTCGATGTGACCTGACCGGTCTCGTCCTTCACCTTCACCGTTGCGACGTAGTCCGTCGGCTCCTCGGGCGCCTTTTCGGTCTCGGAGCGGAAGCGCAGCACACCATGCTTGTCGGTCGTGGTCTCCCCCTCGGACACGAAGTCGAGGTTCGGGCGCGACCACCAGCTCCCGAACTCTGTGAAGTCGCCGAACATGAACTCCGGGAAGCGCGGGAACGACAGCGCGTGGCGTCGCGACTGCACCGCCCATTCGACGGGGGCGCCGACGACCGGTGCGCCGAACAGGTAGTCGGCCTCCAGCTTCCACCCGAGCTTGCGCGTGGCCGCCACCTCGGTGGCGAGGTCGTTCGTGCGGATCTCCACCTCGGCCTTGCGAAACTCCTGCACCGAGAACGACTCGCGGAACGTCTGGTCCTCGATCGTCGCCACCACGTGCCAGTCGCCCACGGCCGCCTCCGTCGAGGTAGGCAGGTCGAACCAGAAGCCGCCGAACCTGGACAGCGCGATCGACTGCGTGAGCACCTCGTTCTCGCGAGCGTCCACGATCGATACCACCACCTTGCCGCCGGGTACCCGCGGTGGCTTGCCGAGCTCCATGGCGCGGACGAGCCCTTTGAAGTGCACGGTCTCACCGGGGCGGTAGATGCCGCGATCGGACTGGATGAAGCCACGCATGGCCTGCTCACCCGAGCCGGCCTGGACACCGAAGTTCCAGACCTGGATGCCGTTCTGCCAGTTGCCGTCGACGACCGCGAGGTCGCCGTCCTTCTGCGCGACGACGATCAGCCGCCGATCACGTCCGCCGCCCTCCCAGTCGTCCTCGGCCTCGGGCAGCTTCGGCGCGTCCTTCTTGGCAAGCAGCGTCCTCGCGCCCGGGAGCCGGACGAGGCCGCTTCCATCGGTGGTGCCCCGGAACACGGTGGTGCCCTTCGTGTCGAACACCTCCACCGCGGCGCCAACGACGGGCTTTCCATCCGAGGGGCCAACGACCCACACGAGCCCCGAGGCGGAGCCCGCCTTGAGCAGCAGGCCGAGGTTGGTGACGTTGGCGAGGACACGACGACGCGTCCGATTGCTGTCGCCGTCGGGCACTTCTTTCGAGCGCACCTCCGCGAGGTAGAGGCCGCTCTTGCCGCCGCCGCACTGCGTGGACAGCTGGAGCTGCGTGAGCGCCCACTTGTTCTTCTCGCCGTGCGTCTTGACCTCGAGCATCCTCGGCGTGATGCCGAGCTTCTTCCACTCGACGTGGTCCTTCGCCGCGTCGTACCAGGGGTCCTAGTTCATGTCGGAGGTGAGCAGCGGCACGATGGCCTTGCGATCGACGCTCGCGCACTCGACGTCCATGCGGTGCACGTTGCGAGTCCACACGGGGTAGCCCTCCGCGCTCGGCTCGACGGCGAAGATGCCGGTCTCCATGCTGATCTTCGGTGTCGCGTCGCCGGTGTGGAACGAAAACTCGAGCGCCTTGCCGAGCGTCTGTCCGAAGCGATCTGCGAGCGCCGCGTCGACGGTCACCTTGTAGTCAGCGCCCACGGCAAGGTTGGTCGTGACGGTGTACGTGGTCTGCTCGGAATCCATCGAGCCGCGGTGGACCGCTTCGGATTCGGGCTCGACGTGCAGGTGCGCTCGGATCGTATCCAGCTCGACCGGCGTCGAGAACTTGATGGACAGCTTGGCATCGTTCGGCGCCACGTCCTGACCCGTCGGCGTGTGCACCAGCTCGCGCAAGGGGCCATACGTGTGGAAGGTGTCGAGCGCGCCCGCCGCCATGTGCACGTCCCCGCCGGCCACCGTCAAGCCATCGCACCAGAGCTGGTACGAGCGATCCGCTTCGAGCGCATGGGATGGCCTCAGCGAGACCGTGGTGGTCGTCGGCGCCGCATCCTCGACGGGCTCTTCGTCGCCAACGAGCGCAACCGTCACGCCGTCCGACTTCAGCACGCACGCCTTCGCTGCCTCGGCCGAGAGCACGAGCTGGTCGAACTTCACGACGATGCGCGGCATCGTTGGCGCGAACGCGTGGTCGAGCTGTGCGAGCGGCGCCATGACCTTCAGCGGAGAGGAGACGAAGGAGAACTTCTCGTGCTACTTGCCGACGACGGGGCCGGTCAGCTCGACCACGTAGCGGGTGCCCTTCTTGAGAGGCTCCTTCGGCTGGGCCACGAGAGTCTCGCGGTCGGCCCAGTACGCGCTGAACGCGAACTTCGGTGTGACCTCGAGCGGCGCGGCGGCCAGTGGCTTGCCCACCTCGACGTCGGACACGACCGGTCCGGAGAACAGGATCCGGATGGGTGGCGCTGGTAGCTGCGTCTCCTTCTCGGGCGCGAACGAGACGACGTGGAGCTGAGTCGTATCGACGGCGCGAGGGCCGCAGCCGACGACCGAGAGGACGAGCCCGGCGAGTGACGAGCGGCGGAGCATCATGGCGGATCCTCGAGCATCGGGTGTGCCGCGGCGAAGCGGCGCGGAAGCATCCGACATCTCGAACGACTGCGATCCATCAATCGACGCGGTGTCCCTCGGGACGCGCCCGGTGGCCCGCGCGGACACGCATGCGGGACGTAGGAATGCCCTGGGCTCGAGCTCGTATCAGCTCGGGGCCAGGGCATTCGTGTGTGCAATAACGGTATCTACACGTGGGTCGAGCTACAAATCCAAGCCGCCCAGCGGATCGGTGCTCTTGCTGTTGACCTTCGGGCCCTTGGTCTTGACGTCGGCGCCCTTGCTCGACGACGTGTGCTTCGCATGGCCCTCCGCGGTCGCCGCGATGCGAGCCTGGAGCTTGGCCTTCTCGGCCGCGTCGCTCGTCTTTTCCATCTGGACCTTGAGGTCGTTCATCTCGGACTCGAACTTGCGCTTGTCGGCCTCGGCCTGCGCGGTGGCAGCCCTGCGATCGGCGTCGTGCTGGGCAGCGGCTGCAGCCTGCTGGGTCGCGATCTCGGCGTTGTGCTGCTTGACGAGGTACGCCATGGTACCGCCCGCGACGAGGACCAGCGCCAGCACGCCACCGACGACGGCGCCGGTGGGGAACTGCTTGCCGTCGACCTTGGCGCGGGCCTCGGCCTCGATGCGTGACTGCTCGAGGCGCGTGGCCGCCTCGATCTGGGCGCGACGCTCGGCCTCCTGCAGGCGGAGATGACCTTCACGCTCGGCACGCTCCTTCTCCTCGCGCTCGCGACGGACTGCGTCCTCGGCGGCGCGGATCTTCGCCTCGTCGGCTTCCTTCGCTTGGCGAACCTCGTCTTCGCGCGCGCGGCGCTCCGACTCGATACGCGACTTCTCGGCGTCTACCTCCTGCTTGACGCGGTCCTCTTCGATGTTGCGCAGCTCTCTGAGAGAGAAGAGGACGGAGTTCTCGCGACGGTCGGACATCAACAATCTCCTCGATCCGGTCGTGACCGGACGCACGTTCTTGCTAGCACACGGACCCGGATGCGTAAAGACGGGAGCAGGTAGACCGACGCTCCTTTGGTGTAGTATCTGCCCCGCTTTGCAGTTCGTCGATCTCCACTCTCACGTCCTCCCCGGCCTCGATGACGGCGTCCGCACGCTGCCCGAGTCCCTCGAGGTCATTGCCGCGCTGGGCAAGCTCGGGTTTTCGACCGTGTGCGCAACGCCGCACCAGCGAGCGGACATGTTCATGCCCGCCCGGGAGTCCATCGACGCGGCCTACGCGCGGGTCGGCGCGGCGTTGCCCGTGGGCTCCCCTTCTCTGACCCTCGGCGCGGAAAACTTTTGGGACGAAGTTCTCGCCGAGCGGCTGCCCAAGGGTGCGCAGCCCACCTACACCGGTGGTCATGCGTTCCTCTTCGAGATACCGGTGGCCATCTGGCCCACCCGGCTGGTCGAGACGCTCTTCGACGCCCGCCTCCGCGGTACGCTGCCGGTCATGGCTCACCCCGAGCGCTACTCGGCGCTGTGGAACCAGCCCGAGCGCCTCGCCAGCATTTCACGCACGGCGGCGCTCGTCATCGACCTCGCCGCGCTCGACGGCGCGCACGGCGAGAACGAAAAGCGTATGTCGCGACACCTGGTCGACGAAGGCATCGCGCACGCGGCCGCATCCGACTCTCACTGTCTCGAAGACGTGAAGCTCGCCGCGGCGGGCATCGCGTGGATCAAGAAGCGCCACGGCCAGGCCCGGGTCGACAAGCTGCTCGACGTCGCACCCCGGATGATCTTGACGGGCGAGCTCCCAGAGTAGATTCAGCAGCACGCAAGGAGAACGACTCAATGGCAACCCTGCTCGAGAAGATCAAGAAGCACGACGCGAAGGTTGCGGTCATCGGCATCGGCTACGTCGGGCTTCCGCTCTGTGTGGAGATGGCGTCCGCCGGCTTCTCGACCGTGGGCTACGACAAGCACGACATGAAGGTGAAGAGCGTCAACGAGGGGAAATCCTACATCGGCGAC
>JAYTLP010000570.1:0-4823 GCA_043729375.1 Myxococcales bacterium | reverse complement strand
CTGGCGGAGACGTTCGACGAGGCGCGGCGCATGCTCGGCACCCACCACGGGCACCGAGAGCGGCTTGTCGATGGACTCCTGCGCTTGCTTCGCCATGACGTTCAGCATCAGCGCGAGCACGAGCGGACCGAGCAGCGGCCCCGTGACGAGCGCGCTCGTGAGCGTGCGCCGGTCGCGCAGGTTCTCGCGGACCTCCTTGCGAAAAACGACGAGCGCCGCCTTCACGCTGCCCCCGCCTCGACGACCCGGAGGAACGCCTCCTCGAGGTCGACCTGCCCGGTGCGCTCGCGCAGCTCGTCGAGTGTGCCCGCAGCCAGCACGCGGCCGTCGGAGATGATGACCACCCTGTCACAGAGCGCAGCGACCTCCTGCATGATGTGGCTCGACAGCAGCACGCAGCGTCCTGCGGCTCTGAGGCTGCGCAGAAAGGCGCGGAGGCTGCGGGTCGCCATCACGTCGAGGCCGTTGGTCGGCTCGTCGAGCACGATGTTGCGCGGATCGTGCACGAGGGCGCGGGCAATCGCGGTCTTCACCCGCTGCCCCTGCGAGAATCCTTCGCCGCGCCGATCCGCGATATCGTGCATCTCGAGCGCGTCGATGAGCGCCTCGCGTCGCGCGTGCAACGTGATCTCGTCGAGGCCCTGCAGGCGCCCGAAGTAGTCGATGTTCTCGCGAGTGGTCAGGCGCTTGTAGATTCCGCGCGCGTCGGGGAGCACGCCGAGGCGCCTGCGCACCGCCACGGGGTTCACGGCGGCGTCGATGCCGTCGACGAGCACCTGGCCTGCATCAGGGCGCATCAGCGTGTAGAGCATGCGCATCGTCGTGGTCTTGCCCGCGCCGTTGGCGCCGAGGAGGCCAGTGATCTGTCCGTCGGTCGCCAGCAGCGAAACGTCGCGCACGGCCTGCACCTTGCCGAACGACTTGCGGAGCCCGCGCAGCTCGATCACGGCGACGCCCCATCGAAGCTCGTGAACGCCGCCATCGGTCCGATGCTCGCCGTGCAGCTCGCGTCGAGGCCACGGGGATCCAGCTTCTCGACGAATTCTGCCGCGAGTCGCGGCATGCACCCACGCACGATGGTGTTGTGCGCGTTACCGCGCGCCATGAGGTGCCGGCTCCGCGTGAGACCCCGCAGCACCTCCTCCGCGCCGGCAGGAGGCGTCACGGGGTCGAGCTCGCCGGAGAGCAGCAGCGCCGGGACGTTGCTGTGGACGGGCACGTGGAAGTCAGCCGGTTGCCGACCGTGCGGCCAGATTTCGCACTCGAGCTGCTGGCCGCGCACGAGTGTGTCGCCGAGCAGGAGGTTGCGCTCCTCCGGCCTCGCGATGAGCAGGCCGATGTCCTCCGTGCACAGGACCGAGAGCGCCATCCCCTCGGCGACCCCGTCGAGCTGCGCGTCGAGGAGGGATGCCTGCCCGAGCAAGGGCGCGAAGCGCTGGTGGTCGGCCTCGTCGAGCACGAGTGGCAGGAGCGCGGACGTCTCGGTGCTGTAGGCGAACAGCCTGACGAGCCCGATGAGCGTGTTCTCCGTCATCGTGCCGGTCTTCTCCGCGAATGTGCGCGCGTCCCGGTAAACCACCGGGCGCGGCGTCGTACGAAGCGCGAGGCGCACGCGCTGCAGGGTCTGCCAGGGATCTCCGAAGCGCGCCTTGCAGAGGGGGTCGGCGGTGCACAGCGCGAGCTGCGCACGGAGCGCCTGCTCGAGATCCGTGGCCGCGTGATCTCCCAGCGCCTGCGCGTTCGGAACGACGCCATCCATCACGACGCTACGCACGCCCTCGGGATGGCGCATGAGGTACTGCTGCGCAACGCGCGTGCCGTAGGAGATACCGACGAGGTCTAGACCCGGCGCGCCGAGTGCCTGCCGCAGCGCCTCCAGGTCTTCGATCGCGTCCGTCGTGGTGTAGAAGCGCGGATCCGCCTCGTGCTCGACCTTTGCCAGGCACGCCTTGGTGCGCGCGCGGATGCCGTCGGGCTCTTCCGAGACGTGGCCGGCGGGAGCCGCGCACACGAGCGCGTTCGAGCCGCCGGTGCCCCGCTGGTCGAGCAGCAGCACGTGTCGGTGCTCGAGCAGTGGATCGAACGCTCGGGCGATGGCGTCGTAAGACTCCGTTGCGGACTGCCCCGGACCGCCGGCGAGCAGCACCACGAGGTCCTGCTCGGCGACCTGCGCGTCCGAGCGCACGAGCTCCACTCGCAGCCCGATGCGACGGGCGTCGGGACGATCGCGCCGCTCGGGCACGGAGAACGTCGTGCAGTACGTGTCCCCGCTCGCCCGTTGCTGGTCGGCGGGACAGCGCAGGAGGCGCAACGACCCGATCACCATCAGCTCGTCGGTGCCGATCCCCGGCCGCGGGGGCAGTCGCTGCCGCCCCACGTGAGCTACCGCCAGGTAAACCGCGACGAACATCAGGAGCAGCAGACCGAAGACGCGTCGGGTGCCCATGCGCGGCTGGTGTATATCCCCGCGTCTTGCGGCTGTAAAGACGACCGCGACGCGTGTCACAATACGTGCGTGAACGCTCGACACGCCTTCCTCGTCTTGTCGCTCCTGGCCGCGTGCGGCTCGAATCTCGGCCAGCTCGAGGTGAGGGTGAGCCAGAACGTATCGACGAACAGCTTCGCGAACGACGTCGTCTTTCCGCTGGTCGGCGGCACCAGCACGACCTTCACGGCGTCGCGTAGCGACCTTGCCTGCTCGCGCGTTCTGGCCGTCACGGGCCGCGCGTGGCGGGCCGGCGATCACTACTCGCTGGTGCAGTCAGCGCCACTCGAGGGCGGCGACGTGGCGACGCTGCGCTACAGCGAAGGATGTGACGACGCGATGCTCAAGACCTGGTTGTCGGTCGGCGGGACGTTCGTGCTCGACGAGCTCATCGGGAGCCACGCTGACATCCGCTTCGACTTCGTGGCCATGTCCGCCGACCTCACGACGGCAGCCACGGGGACCTTCAACTTCACGGGTCGTGGCTACAGCGAGACCGTGACAATCTCGCAATAATCAGAGCGCAAGCTTCATCACCCGACTCACCGGGATCAGCCCCAGCCCCTCGTAGAAGCGCTCGGCGTCGCGGTTGCCTGCCCACACCGTGAGGAGGACCTCCAGCGCGCCCCTCTCGCGAACCCAGCCTGCGGCGGCATCGACGAGCGCACGCCCGCAGCCCGTCCGTCGTGCGGTCGGATCGACGACCAGCACGTCGAGGTGGCCACGTCGGCCGAGCCGTGCGCGTTCGCGCGCGCGCGGCTCCAGCAGCTCCACGTGCACGAAGCCCACGACCCGGCGTTCGCGCTCGACGACGAAGACGGCGCCCTGCTCGCACGTTCCCTCGATGGCATCGACGAGGCGCGGATCGAGCCGACCTTCGGCGCGGAAGTACACGGGATGCAGCGACGCGTGCAGCCGTTCGGACGCGGCAAACAGCTCTGCGATGCGCTCGCGGTCGTCGGGGCGAGCGTGACGCGGCAGCTTGTGGGCGCGCCTAGTTGTTGACGCGTGCGCCATGGAACGGCTCGTCGGGGAACCACTCGTGCATCTTCTTCTCGACGAGCGCCTCGACCTCGGCAGCCGTGGGGAGGTCGAGCGCCGCGGTCGCGAGCTTCTGGCACTCGTCGAGCCGGGCGCCGCGCAGGATCGCCTTCACCGCGGGGATCGCCGCCGCGTTCATCGACAGCTCGTCGAGCCCGAGCCCGAGCAGCACCGCAGAGAAGAGTGGATCGCTCGCCATCTCGCCGCACATGCCGACCCGGATACCCGCCGCGTGGCCCGCCTTCACCACGCGATCGACCATGCGCAGGATTGCCGGGTGCAGCGGATGATAAAGGTAAGCGACGTGCTCGTTGACGCGATCGATCGCGAGCGCGTACTGGATGAGGTCGTTCGTGCCGATGGAGAGAAACGAGACCTCGCGCGCGAGCTGGTCGGCCACCATCACTGCCGACGGCATCTCGACCATCACACCGATCTCGAGGTTCTCGTCCATCGCGACCCGCTCGATCTTCAGCTCCGCACGCGCCTCCTCGAGAACGGCGCGCGCCTGACGGAGCTCGTCCACGCCGGAGATCATCGGGAACATGACGCGCATCTTTCCGTAGGCGGAGGCACGGAGGAGCCCACGGAGCTGCGTCTTGAACAGCCCGCGCTCGCGAAGGCACAGGCGAATCGAGCGGAGTCCCAGCGCAGGGTTCTCCTCCTCCAGCATGAGGAACGGGACCACCTTGTCACCACCGAGGTCGAAGGTGCGGAACGTGGCGGGCATCGGGTAGAGCCGGCGGAGCACGCGGATGGCCGTCTGGAAGTGCTCTTCCTCCGACGGCAGATCGGTGCGCCCGAGGTACAGGAACTCGGTACGGAACAGCCCCACGCCCTCGGCGCCGTGGTCCACCGCGCCGGCGACCTCGTCGACGAGCTCGAGATTCGCAAACAGCCGGACGCGGGCGCCCTCCTTCGTCTGCGCGAGCTGATCGCGGTTGGCGAGCAACGCCTGCAGGTGCGCGATGTGCTTCGCCGCGCGCTCGCGGTAGTCCTCCTTTTGCTCCTGCGTGGGGCGGATGATGACCTCGCCCCGGAAGCCGTCGACGATGAGCCAGTCGCCGTTGACGACCTCCTCGGTGATCTCCTCGGTGCCGACGACGGCGGGGATCTCGAACGCGCGCGCGAGGATCGCGGAGTGCGACGTGCGCCCACCGACATCCGTGACGAAAGCGGCGCACTCCACCCGGTGCAGGTGGGCAGTGTCGGCAGGTGACAGATCGTGCGCGACCACGATGGCGCCTGCCGGAGGCGTCGACGGTGTGGTGTCCACGCCGAGGAGGTTACGAAGGAT
>JAYTLP010000569.1:0-2265 GCA_043729375.1 Myxococcales bacterium | reverse complement strand
TCCCCCGCCTCCGAGGAGGTGCCGTCGATCATGCTCGTGAAGGCGCCGTTCGACGCTTCCGTTGGCGGGTGCGGCTGTGGAGAAGCGGTCCGGCTCACGGCGCCGACGCCGACACCGTTCGTCGGCGTGCTCGACGACGGCAGTCGGATCGATGCCGACGCGCTCCGCCGGATCGCCTGCGACGCGACGCTCTTGCCGATCCTCGTCGATGGCGCGGGCCTGCCCATCGACGTCGGCCGGCGAACACGAGTCGTGTCTCCCGCCCTGCGCCGCGCGCTCTCGATCCGCGACAGCGGCTGCCGTTTCCCGGGCTGCGATCACCGTGCGTGGGTCGACGCCCATCACGTCGAGCACTGGGCGCACGGCGGCGAGACGAAGCTCGCGAACCTCGTGTCGCTCTGCTCGGCGCATCACCGCCTGGTCCACGAGGGCGGCTTCACGGTATCCGCTGCGTGAGCCGGTGGAGCGCGACGCGCGCCCACCGCTCATGCTCTGGGCGTGACCTCGACGACCTCAGCCCGACGTCTGCTGCTCGGTCGCGTCGCGCGCCGGGAGCGGCGCGGGGATCGTGAGCGGTCCGATCTCGGCCTCGAGCTCGCGCGGGTCGAGGCGAGCACGGGTGACCTTCCAGAAGAGCGGCGCGAGCTCGAGGTAGCGGTCGGCGGGCCAGTGGGGCAGCACGCGAATGACGTCGCGGAGGTATTCCTCGGGATCGAATCCGTGGAGCCGCGCCGATGCGACCAGCGTGAAGATGTGACTGATGCTCGCGGCGTGATCGTCGCTGCCTGCAAAGAGCCAGGCTTTGCGACCGACTGCCACGCTTCGGAGCGCTCTCTCGGAGCGGTTGTTTTCGAGCACGAGCCGGCCGTCGTCGAGGAATCGCGTGAGCGCGGGCCTCTGCCGGTGAGCGTAGCCGAGCGCCGCGTTGAGCAACCCGCGCTGGTGCCGAACGATCTCGTACTCGGCGTCGACCCACGCGAAGAAGGCGTCGACATGCGGACGCAGATGCACGTCACGCAGGCGCTTGACCTCCGCGGGCGGCTTTCCCCTCCAGGTCGCATCGAGATCGAAGATCCGACCGATGCGCCTGAGCCCTTCGCGGGCGGTCGCGCTCTTCGCGACCGTGGCCTCCCAGAACTTGCGACGCGCGTGCGACCAGCAGCCGATCTCCTTTCGGTCGCACCCGTCGCTGCACTCGTGAGGTGGCTCGAAGAGCGGATTGAACACGCTCTTCGCGTCGGCCTGCACGTATCCAGAGAAGCCGCGAAAGGCCTCGCTGATCGCCGCGCCCGTCTCGCGCTCGAGGTACTCGAAGAAGATGTGATCGCGGTCCGCGATCTGCACCAAGAAGTGTCCCTTCTTGCACGCCTGCCGCTGCTTTTCGTGAGTGCGCACCGGTTGCACGGCGAGCCCGGTCGCGTCGGTTGCGATGCAGAACGCAGTGCTCAGCGCGTGCTTGCGCATCGCGTACACGACGGTCGAGCCGAAGGTCTCGCCAGCCTGCGCGAGCCAACGCGACATCAAGGCGCGATGGATCGGAATCCCCTCTCGAAGGAACGAGTCCTCGATCCGGAAGAGCGGCATTCCCTCGGTGACTTTGCGCGACGCGATATTTGCCACCAGCGACGGAGTCGCGATGCTTCGCTCGAACATCACCGGCGGCATCCGCGTGGTGTAGACGGCCATCGCGCCCGTCTCGTCGTTCACCGTGTCCGTCGAACGGTACTTCGCCCGCGCGACGACGACGCGACGCATGCCGCCGCGCTTGCGCTTGAGCGACACGGTTTCGTGGAAGCCATGCAGGACGGCCTTGCCGTCGAGGACGAGCTGATCGAGCACGGGGTCCGTGATCTCGATGCGGTCTTCTGGGATTGGCAGGCTCCGCAGATCGCGACGACCAGTCGGCTTCCGACGGGGCGACTTCGGCGCCGGCGGCGCATCGTCGTCACTCGACGCCTCCGCAGTGCCGTCGTGCTTGCCCATGCCCAGCGTCCCCGCGGCCTTCTCCAGCTCGCGCATCTTCGCGGCGAATTCGATCTCGAGCTGCTTCGTGTCGACGCGCTCAGCCTTCGCGACGAACAGCCGCTTCTTCAGCAGCTCGAGCTCCTCGCGTAGCCGAGCGTGCGACTGCCGCAGCGCGTCGCGCTCGATCTCGAGCTGCGCGATGCGGTCCTTCGACGACTCGAGAGCGAGCGTCAGAGCTGCGCGCTCCGACGCGAACGCCGCTCGCTCTGCCGCGACGGCCGCAAGGGCAGCCTCGAGCTC
>JAYTLP010000568.1:0-23988 GCA_043729375.1 Myxococcales bacterium | reverse complement strand
GCCCGCTCGATCAAATTTCGATCGTCGTCTGGAAGAATAAGGACCTCTCGGCTGACGTGGTCGTGCGTCCGGACGGGATCGTGACGCTGCCACTGATCGGCGACCTGCGTGCTGCAGGCCGTACGCCCAGCGACATCAAGAACGAAGTGACGCATCGCCTCACGGACTTCGTCCGCAATGAGGAGATTGTGGTCTCGGTGGTGGTGGCGCAGGTCAACAGCTACTACTTCACGGTCAGCGGCAACGTGGAGCACTCTGGGCTCTACACGGCGAAGACCTATGTGTCCGCGGTCGAGGCGGTTGCCATGGCGGGTGGGCCGAACCGCTTCGCGGGCGACTCGATTTACATCGTCCGCGGTCAGCCAGCGCGCCGCATTCCGATCGACCTCTCGAGCGCCACCTCCGGCGAGCATCCCGAGCAGAACCTGATCGTCGTGCGCGGCGACGTCATCGTCGTCCCGTGAGCGCGGCTCAGACCTCGAGGAGATTCAGCATCCCGCTGCGCCGCCGCGGCTGCATCGACGGCGGCCGCCCGACGTTGCGCTGACAGATGAACAATGTGAGGTCGTCGTTGGCAGGCACATCGGCGACGTGCGCGCGGACGCTCGCGAGGATGTGCTCGGCAATGTCGGAAGGTCGCGTGCTCGAATCGGCGAGCGCGAACTCCAGACGGTCCGAGCCGTAGAGGATCCCGTTCGCCGCTGCCGCCTCGATCACGCCGTCGGTGTAGAGCACGAGCGAGTCGCCGTGATCGAGGCGCAGCAACGTGGCCTCGAACTGCGGGTCGTCGACGATCCCCACCGGGCCGGCCGCGCCCTCGGTGATCTCCTCGAGCGTGCCGTCCGAGCGAGAGCAATACGGCGAAGGGTGACCGGCATTGGCCATCACCACCTCGCCAGACTTCACGTCGAGCGTCAGGTAGATCGCCGTGAAGAACAGCTCCGGCTGATTGCGACTGATGAGCGCCTTGTTCATGGTGGTGAGCACTGCGACCGGCTCGACGTGCGCAAGGGCGGCGACGCGCATCTCGCTCGAGATCCGCGCCATGAGCAGCGCGCCGGAGACGCCTTTTCCCGAGATGTCCCCAATGAACACGCCGAGCCGATCCGGCGCGACCCAGAAGACGTCATAGAAGTCGCCGCCGATCGAGTAGGCGGCATGGTACTCGGCGAAGAGCTCGACGCCTTCGACGGAGAGCACCTCGCGCGGAAGGAAGCTCTTCTGGATCTGTGCGGCGAGCTCGAGGTCGTAACCGAGACGATCGCGCTTCAACGACTCATCGTGGTTCTTTGCATTCTGCAACATCATGGCGGCGGGCGCTGCCATGCCGGCGAGGAGATCGAGATCTGCGCGCGAGAATCCGCCTGTGCGCGGGTCCGATGCGACGTGGATGACGCCGACCGTCTCTGCGAGATCGATCATCGGCGCATACATGCTCGTGCCTCCGCTCATGCGGCCGGGCGCCGGGTTGGTGAGGATGGCGGCGCGCGACTCGAGGATGGTCGCGCTGATGTCGGGCGGCAGCGACAGCGTGGCCCGTGGTGCGGCCGGATCGCCGTCGAAGAAGGCCAGCTTGAACGCGCCGCCGCCGTTCTCGCGGGTGGCCACGTAGACGCCCACCGCATTCGCTGCCTGGTAGATCTCGCGGGTCTTCGTGCCGATCAGCTCGAGGAGCTTGTTGTTCTCGATGGTCTGGCTGATTGCCTGCATGAACGCGTAGAGCGTCCCGAGCTTGTCGTAGGCGTCCTCGAGCTGGCCGAGGTCGACGACGGGTAGCTGCGTCGAGGAGTCTCGATTGGCGTTCGGCGACGCAGCGAGCATCTTCGAGACGCTGCCGAAGTCGCGGAGCGTCGGTGTCTCGAGGTCCGCCGGATCGATGCTCGCGCCGAGCTCCTGGGAGCCGGAGCTGATGCGGAACGTCAGCGAGCCGAACGAGACCTCGTCGTGGAGCTTGAGGACATGGCGGTTGATCGGCACGCCATTGACGTACGTGCCGTTCGTGCTGCCCAGGTCGTAGACGACGCAGCCTTCCTCTTCGATTGCGATCCTGCCGTGTTGGCGTGAGATCCGCACATCCTTGAGGACGACGTGGTTGTACGAGCCGCGGCCTATCAGCAATGACGCCTTGATCGGGAGCCGCACCTTCCGCGCGGGGCCGTCGAGTCCGATTAACCAGTAGGCGCGCGTCTTCATGCCGTATCCCGTTCCCGCACAGAGCGCAGAGGTTCTCTGAGGATCTCTCGGCCGTCAACGAGTTATGCTTCCTCGGTGCGCCCGGCAGTTCGTGTCCTCAAGCGGCTCGTCGACGTCGTCGGATCGACCGTCGGTCTCGCCGTCACGCTTCCGCTGTACGTGCCGATTGCGATTGCGATTCTCGCCGAGTCGCCCGGGCCGCTCTTCTACGTGCAGCGTCGGGCGGGCCGCTACATCGACGACTCCGACGGGGGCTGCTGGGACGAGTTCGACATGTTCAAGTTCCGTTCGATGGAGGTCGATGCGGAGCGAAACAGCGGCGCCGTCGTCTCCACCCCCGGCGACACGCGCGTGACAAAGGTCGGTCGGGTGCTGCGAGCCACGCGCCTCGACGAGCTTCCCCAGTTCTGGAACGTTCTGCGTGGGGACATGTCGCTGGTGGGGCCGCGGCCGGAGCGGCCCGAGCTCCTCCGCAATCTCGCGATGGCGATCCCCTTCTTCGAGGAGCGGACCCGCGGCTTGAAGCCCGGCCTCACCGGGCTTGCGCAGATCTCGCTGGGCTACACCGGCGCTGCCGATCCTGACAGTGAGCTCGCCAAGCTGGCGGACAGCCTGACCAATCCGTTCGACATCCCCGAAGCCGAGGGCGCGCTGGCGGATGACATGCGTACGAAGCTGATGTTCGACCTCGGCTACGCCGCAGCCCTCGAAGACTTCTGGTCGTACGTGCGTTTGGAGGCCTGGATCATCGTGAAGACGCCCATCGTGATGGCGATGTCGCGGGGGCGATGACGGCCGCCTTGTGGAGCCCAGCGGCTGAGGTTAGCCTCGACTCCGCAGCCGAACGTTGATGTTGGGGACCCGGTCGACAGAGTCCAGTACGCCTCGCGCGTCCGACGTGACGCGGGTCTCGTTGCGGTTTCCCGCACTCATCGTGTACCGACCGGTCGCCATTGATCTCGTCGCTGCCCTCATCCGTCACGTCGACGGGGCAGACGGAAACTTCCGCAACGAGATGGTCACTGCCTTCGGTGAGGCCTTCAACAATATCGTAATCCACGGCTATCGGGGCCGATCGGACGGTATGCTCGACCTCGAAGCCGAGATGGCGCCGGACGGGATGATTCTCCGCCTGATCGACACGGGCCGCGAGGTCGACTTCAGCGACGTCGCGCCGCCCGACCTCGCCTCCATGCCGGAGAGCGGCATGGGCATCTTCATGATTCACGCTCTCGTCGACGAAGTGCTCTACCGTGGGGGTTCGCCCAACGTGCTGTCGCTCACCAAACGAACGACCTCCATCGAGGAGGCACCATGAAGTGCACGCGCGCTGACCTCGAAAACGACCTGCGACTGCAGATCGACGGCGCTCTCGACGCGCTCACCGCTCGCGACATCCGGCCCATCTTTGATCAGGTGGTCGCGGACAAGCCCAAGCTCGTCACCGTCGACCTCGAAGGCCTCACGTTGATCGACAGCTCGGGGGTCGGCGCGATCGTCTCGCTCTTCAAGCGCGTGAAGGCCGACGGCGGTCAAGTCGTCGTCGTGCGCGCGCATGACCAGCCGCTCGCCGTGCTCAAGCTGCTGAAGCTCGATCGCATCTTCGGGCTTTGAACGTATCCCCTCATCAGCGCGCCATCGCGGCATCGCTGCGGTCCACGCGCTGCGGAAACCGTGTCGGCACACGGATCGGGTCCGGATGCGACGACAGCTGGATGCCAAGGATCACCGTGCTTCGCTGCGTCGCCGGTGTCGCCGCTAGCGCCGTGTCGGCCGCGAGCTGATCGAGGAACTGATAGCGCGCGAAGAGCTCGACCGCCTCCGTTGGCGACCAGCCGATGCTCGCGTCCGCGATGAACGCGTCGAAGTCCGGCGGCTGTACGACGCCGCGCCGACGGTCGAGGATCGTGCCGTGGATGTAACCGATCGACGTCGACGCGTCGATCGCATGCCTCAGCGAGAGCGGCGTCGATGCGCGAATCGTGACCTGGTCGGCATAGAGGAGCTGCGCTGTGAGCGCATTGGCCTGCGTGCCGACGGAGCCGATGACGGCGACCGTCGCTTCGTCGAGGAGGTAGTTGAACGACGCCTGTGCGAACGGCCCTACGAGGGGACGCGTTCCCGGGTCCGGGCTGAACACGATCGACGCTCCCGCAACGAAGAGCGAAGTGAGGGCCTGCGAGATGTCATGCCGCCAGTGAGGGGTCAGCGCGAGCGAGATCAGGCGCTCGGGAGGTAGCGGTTCGGCGTGGGTCCGAGCGTATCCGTTACGAAGGTCGACGCCGAGGGCGTCCGACTTCCAGGTGCGGTCGATCGACACGACGGCGTTGGCAAGGTATCCGTCGAGCGACAGCGGGCCGTCGAAGGTCGTGACGTACGTGGCGTCCACGCTCTGGTTGAAACGGATGACAGGGCTGGCTTCCCAGCTCGTTCCCTCGGAGATCCTCGCGGTCAGCAGCTGTCCGGCGGCCAGCGGCACCACACCCACGGGAGCTGCGGAGGATCCCCCGCTGATGAGCGCGTTCGCCACGGTCGAATGTCCGGCCTCCGCCGACAAGAGCAGCGTGGTCCGCTTCGAGAGCTCGAATGCCGAGCTCAGGTTCACGCGGTTCGCGAGGTCGGCGGGAAACGTTGTGTGCGCCGTTGCCGCCAGCGTGTAAGTCGCGCGCAGCTGAGAGCGTGCACCGAGGCTCAGCAGCGAGAGCTCGGGCACGACCTGGCCTGCGAGATCGTCGGGGGACGCCTGCCCCGTCTGATGGGTGTAGATGCCCTGAGCCCGCAGCCGCTCGGCCAGCGACGTCTGCGCGCTGGCGATCGAAGTCGTGCCCAGGATCGTGCCGAGCACGATGACGCAGAGCGTGATCGCGCGCACCGAACGCATGTCACGCCTCACGCAGGATCACTTGCCGCTTGCCGCTCGGAGCCGTCGGGATCTCCTCCAAGAACTCGCTGCGAACCGGGGCCCCCTGGAGATACTTCGCGAACCCTTGCAGCAGGTAGCGGTGCGCGGTCTCGTCGAAAGCATGGCTCTTCACGAGGCGAAGCGTCACCGAGCCGTCGGCATGCTGCACAGCCTGGAATTGCCTGAAAGCGTGTCCGACGTGGGCAAGCAATGCGTGCACGAAGAGGCCGCCGACGGGCGCGCCGGAGCCGTCGCGTAGTGTTGCCGTGACGCGGCCCTCGATCGAACGAATTCGGACGAGCTGCCGCTGACATGCACAGCGTCTCGCGTCGCCTGCGACCGCGAGGTCGCCGTTGAGATACCGGATGAAAGGCATCGCGTGGTTGTGGAGGTCGGTCACGGCGACCTCTCCGACCTCGCCAGGCGCGGCGCGGCGCGTACCGTTCTCCGCGCGTACGAGCACCTCGACGATCACGTTCTCCATCGCCACGTGGAGGCCCTGATGCTCGGTGCACTCGGACGCCATGAGCATCACCTCCCGGGAGCCATAGGTCTCGAACACCGCAGGCCCGAATGCCTCCTCGATCGCCTGCCGGTCGGAAGGAAGCAGCGCCTCGGCTCCGCATACGACCGGGATCGTTCCCCAGCTGCGCGCTCCGCGCTCGAGTACGCGTCGCGCGAGGTCGGCGCCGGCGGACGCGAAGCACACGATGATCTCGGGGCGGAATCGCTCGATGCGGGCGATCGCGAGGTCGAGACGCTCCGAGGAACGGACCGAGCAATCGAAATACTCGTCGCGCCGCAGCGCGTGATCGATCTCGGTCTTGGCACTGCGCCAGCCCCGGACGGAGGGGCTCGGTCCCCAGAGATGGAACGTGCGCTTGCCCGGCCGATAGCCAGCCCAACCGTAGGCGCGCAAACGCACCGCCTGACGCCAGGTTTCGGAGTCGCGCTCGTAGCCGAACGACAGTGGGCGTCCCCGTGTGCCGCTCGTGGCTTTCTCGATCTCGACGAACGGAGGAGCGACCGATCGGCGGCTGTCTGCCGATTCCTGCGCTTGCTCGCGTGTGAGCAGAGGCAAGCGGAGGATGTCGTCCTCGCTGCGAATGTCGCGGAGGTCGAGCCCTAGCTCTCGGAATCGCGTCCTGTAGTGGGGCACGTTCTTCGCCGCGTGGTCGACGAGCCGAGCGAGGGCCGTGAGCTGCAGTGCGAGCAGCTCGTCGAGCGAGCGCCACTGGCTCTGTTCGAGCGCTCGAAGGCGAGCGAGCGTGGGCCGTCGGCGGATGGCGCCTTCCCAGACCGGGAACAGCACCCCTCCGAAAAGGCGTCCGTACGTGTCCATGCGGTGCGCAGCATAGCCCTGCCGCGCGCGCGACGGCACCCCACATGGCGGTGCTATTCTCCGCTCGTGAATGGCTTGCATGTGTGCCACGTGCTCTCGACGTTCGGTCTCGGAGGCATGGAGCGGGTGGCGCTCGATCTCGCCGCCGGCGTGCGAGAGCGCGGTGATCGCGCCATAGTCGTAGCGCTCGGACCTCACGGGCCGATGGCGGCGGAGCTGAGCATCGCTGGAGTTCCCGTCGTTTCGCTGGAGCGACGGCATCGCGGCTACGATTTCGGGCTCACGCTGCGACTTTGCTCCGTGCTTCGCGCCCACGACGTCGATGTGGTGCACAGCCACAATCCACTCGCGCTCGTCTACGGCGCGGTAGCTGGTCGCCTGGCCGATTGTGGCATCGTACACACCAAGCACGGGATCAATCCGGGCACTCGAGGGCAGCTCGCGCTGAGGCGCTGCGCAGGGTCGCTCGTGGACACATACGTCGCGGTCTCGGCCGCAACGGCCATCGTAGCTCTCGGCAAGCGCGAGATCGATGCCACCCGACTCGAGGTCATCCCCAACGGGATCGATCTACGGCGCTTTGTAAGAGGGGCGCAGATGCGCCTGAAGGTCCGGCACGAGCTCGGCATCAGCGCTGACGCGTGGGTCATGGGCACGGTGGGCCGGCTCGTGCCGGAGAAGGATCAGGCGACGCTCATCTCTTCGGCAGCGGCGCTCCTCGGCGAGCGATGTCGCCTGCTGCTCGTCGGCGATGGCCCGGAGGCGGGCCGGCTACGAGCGCTTGCGGGGGCGCTGCCGGAAGGTCGTTTCGTACATTTCCTGGGCGCGCGTTCGGACGTGCCCGATCTGCTCGCAGCGATGGACGTCTTTGCGCTGCCGTCCCTCACCGAGGGGCTCCCGCTCGTCGTTCTCGAGGCGATGGCGGCCGCGCTCCCGGTCGTCTGTACGCCTGTCGGAGGCCTTCCGGAAGTCGTGCACCCGGGGGTATGCGGTCAGCTGTTCCCCGTTGGCGACGTCGCAGCCTTGCGCGCTCTTCTCGAAGCGCTTCGGAGCGATCGCGACGCTGCACAGACGATGGGCGAGCGTGGGCGCGACCTCGTCCGGGCGACCTATTCACGCGATACCGCCGTCGACCGGTACCTCTCCGTTTACGGGCGCGCCGTCGACGCGCGGGATCGAAGGCACTCTCCGGTGAAGCGTCAGCGCACTGCGACCGGCGGTGGCGCGAAGACGTGATCACGAAACTCGTTTGGGTTACCCGTGGCTCCCTCCATCGCCGCCATCGCGATATTGAACATTTCGCGTGCCGTCACGTAGTGGAGGTTCCAGCGACGGCCGTCGTTGTATTCGGACGTCAGGGTCTGATGAAGGGCGTGACCGCCTTCACCGAGAAGGGATCTCGCCTCGCGATCCGGAGCGCCGTGCGTGTGCAGCTTCACGAAGACCCAGGCGGGCTGCCCTTCCACGTGTATCCCTTGCGAAACCCAGGTCCGCGCGCGGGCGGCGCTGGCCGGGTCGGCAGCAGTCAGCGCGGCGCTCTCGATGCGAAGCGATAGACGTCGAGGTCGACGTGTCAGAGCCACCGGTCCTTGCACCATCAAGATCCGGTCTCTCATGATGGTGCCGACGCGCGCCCCCTCCCCTTTCTCGTAGCTGCGCTTCGAGTCGAGGTTTCCCACGGGCCAGTAAATGCGATTCACGATGTTCGGCTGACATTCATCGGGCGCCGATGGGAAGGTGAAATCGGCAAAACAGCCGGTGCGAAACAGGAGGGGAAGCTCCTCGTCGACGCCGCATTGGCGTCCGTCTCGCCGGGCATTCGCGAGCGCCCAGTTGCCGTGAATGAACGCGTAGCGGAGCGTCCCGTCGGGATCGCGCGCCAGGTGACCATGCCGAGCAAAGTCCGCGAGTGTGGCGCGGAGCTGGGGCTCGAGGGTCGCTGCGGTGTCGCCGTCGTGATGGAGGTGCACCTCGACTTCGCCGAACCCTTCGCGTGCGAGCTGCCCGAGGGATTCGAGATATTCTGGATGATACTGCTCGCCCGGGAAGAAGAAGGAGTGGCGCGGGTAGCGGCCATCCGCGTCGCGGTAGCCGCGCGCGAGACGCGGGTAGCCTTCACGCCAGGCGCGCACGCGCTCCGCACCTTTCGCGTGGTCGGCGCCACCCCAGAGTGGCTCGTAATGATCGCACAGCGCGAAGATCAAGTGGCGCGGTCCAACGACGGCGGGCGCGGCAGCGCGGCGCGCGAGATCGCGCACCCAGCCGGAGAGCCATCGGTCGAAGTGCTTCGCGCGCAGCTTCTGGATGGGGCTCTTCATCGCCGGCGCAATAACCGATCGAGGAAAAAAGCAGGCATGATTGCCTTGAGGGCGATCTTCGCGACGTCGGCCTTCGGGGCGCCGTAACGCGCGCTGCGAAGCAGGAGCTGCAGCGCGACCCGGGGCTGGGTCTCGGCGTGGTAGTAGGCCGCCTCGACGCAGAATGCTCGCCGTTGACGCCGGATCTCGCGTTCGCGCCGGGTGAGGAGCCCGGGGTCGTTCCGGCACGTCTTTTCGAGCACCGCCAGGCACTCGAGAGAGGCACCGAGCGTGTTCGTCCCTCCGGACATCTGACTCGGCGACATACGGTACGCGAGGAGCGGGTGATCCACGAATGCCACCTCACCGTGACGGGCAGCTCGGATGAACCACTCCCAGTCGCTCGTCCAGCGGAACGACGTGTCGAATCCGCCGGCGCGGTCGAAGACCTCCTTCCGAAACATGACCGTGGGAGGGTGGACGAAGTTGCCTTGGACCAGCGCTTCGTACGCGTCGCCCTGGTAGGTCACGGCAGTGCGCCCCTCCTCGGAGAGAGCGACCTCGCCGCGCGCGGCGAGCAGCGCACCGATGCCGCCCGGCGTATCGCGTATCTCGGAGTAGTAGGTCGAGGAGTACGATTGGGAGAACGTGCCCGACGCGTCGAACGCGCTGAGCTCCGTGCAACACAGCGCGACCTCGGGGCGGCGCGTCATGAGGCGCGCTTGGGTAGACAGCCGGCCGGGGCTGCAGAGGTCGTCGGCGTCGAGGAGCGCAATCAGCGCGCCGCGCGCAGCGCGGACGCCCGCGTTCCGCGCGTCGGCGAGTCCGCCGTTGCTCTTCTGGACGACCCTCACGCGAGGCGCGTACCGACGGGCTACTGCCGCTGTCTCGTCGCTAGACCCATCGTCCACCACCACGACCTCGAAGCTCGGGTGGTCCTGCGCGAGCACGCTCTCGAGCGTCTCGGCGAGCGTCGTCGCCGCATTGTAGGCCGGGATGGTCACACTGACGAGCGGACGGTCCGAGCCTGGCGTTGTCGTCACGGTTTGCTCCTTGGCGAATCCGGTCCGACGGATCATACGGGTTTCGCGCTCGGAGTGATCTCCGGAAGCGTCACAGAGCCGGTCGGAGCGACCTCACTGCGAAACCAGGTCGGCCATCGTGACCATCTCGTACCCGGCCTCCCGAAGACCGCCTACGATCCGGGGAAGCGCGTCCAACGTCCACTGCTGCCCCTCGTGCAGCAAGATGATCTCTCCCGGGCCGACTCGGTCGGGCGAGCACTGTAGGGCAACCTCGCGCGCATCGCGGAGCTTGAAATCGAGCGAGTCCAGCGACCAGAGCGCGACCGTGATGCCCGTGGCGAGTAGCTGGCCTAGCACGCGTGCGTTCAGTGCTCCGTAGGGAGGCCGCACCCATGGGCGCTCCGTCGGTTGCGGCCCGATGGCCGCCGCGGTCCGCGCGAGCTGCTCGCGGAGCCCACGCCATCGAAGATCCACGAAGCTCGTGTGGTCGTAGCCGTGGCCCGCGATCTGATGACCGCGACCAACGTACTCGCGCACCAGCGCCGGTTCCCTCTCGCACGCTTGACCGACGAGGAAGAACGTTCCGGGTACGCCCAGATCGTCGAGCGCGCGGAGATACGTCGTCGTCATGACGTCGGGGCCATCGTCGAAGGTGAGCGCTAGCCGGCGACGAGTAGGAGGCCCGCGCCCGATGAGTCTCGACTGGGGGACCGCACCGAAGACCGCGGACTTGAGTTGTCGCCGAAGTGCCCGGATCACTCTGCAGGCGTAGCGATGTTTCACCCCTTCCACAAGCCGACTGGCCACGTGTACGAAGTCGTCTCCGCGCAGCACGTCGTGCGATGCGATACGCTTCCCCACCGATGGATGATCTTCCTCTCGTCACGATCGCCGTGCCTTGCCTCGACGAGGAGAGGTACATCGAGACCTGCATCGAGTCGTTGCGTACGCAAGACTACCCGTCTGACCGCGTCGAGATCATCGTCGCGGATGGTGGCAGCCGGGATCGCACCCTCGAGATCCTCGAGCGGCTCTCGGGCGACGACGATCGCATCCGGATCGTCCACAACGTGGAGCGCATCCAGGCCGCGGGCCTGAACGCTGCGATCCGCGCGGCACGCGGCACGATCGTCGTGCGTGCCGACGTGCACGCAGAGTACGCGCGCGACTACATCCGACAGTGCGTGGAGGTCCTCGCGGAGACCGGAGCGTCGAACGTCGGCGGCGCCGCACGCCCGAAGGGAAAGACCCGTTTTCAGCGAGCAATGTGCGCTGCACTCCGCAGTCCCCTCTCGTTCGGCGGCTCGAAGTACCGTGACGCACGCAACGAGGGATGGGTCGAGAGCGTCTTCCCCGGAGCGTTCCGGCGCGAGATCTTCGATCGCGTCGGGATGTTCGATCCGCGGGCGATCACCAACGAGGACGCCGAGCTGAACCAGCGGATCTGGGAGAGCGGGGGAAAAGTCTGGCTCAGTCCCAAGATCGTCGTGCACTACTTCCCGCGAGAATCACTGGGCTCCGTCGCGACCCAGTATTTCAAGTACGGCAGCGGGCGCGCGCGCACGCTCCTCAAGCGCGGCCGCTTCCTCGCGCTTCGACCGGCAGTTCCGTTTCTTGCGCTCGCCGGCGAGCTGGTGCTCGGGATTGTCGCTCCTCCCCTCGCGCTCGTTGCTCTCGGCGGCTACGTCACGCTTACGTTCGTCGAGGCGTGTCGCGTCGGTCGGGGCGAAGGGGTCCGCGCCATACCTGTCGTCTGGGCGATTTTTCCGGTCGTCCACGTCGCCCATGGCGTGGGTTTCGCGGCTGGCCTCGTGCGCTACACGCTCGCCCCGGACTGGGACCATGTCGAAGTCGGCGCCGCCCCGGGTCGTGCCGCGGAGCGTGGATCCGCTCCCTCGCACCCGTCGGGCGTTGCGGGCGACGCCACGGACTGAACGCCGTTGGCCCTCTTCGGCGCACTGGCTCTCGTCATCTTCGTCCTGGTCCGGCCGATGGAGATCTGGCCGGAGCTGGCCCAGCTGATGCCGCTCGAGCTCCTCGCGGTCTTCACGGCTCTGGCGCTTGGCTGGGAGTCTTTCACCAAAGGTCGGACGCGGAGCTCGTCACCGCAGCTCATCTGGCTCTTCGCGTTCCTCTTGTGGTGCTTTGCGGCGACCCTCGCCAAGCTCGGTGCCGACACCGGGCTGAGCGTCATGCGCACGGTCAGCCTCGGGCCGCTCTTCATGCTGCTCGTCATGTTCGCTCTCTCGAGCGTCGGAAGACTCCGGGCCATGGCTGCGATCTTGATCGGGCTCCTGGCGCTGATTTCAGTCGTCGCCATCCATCAAGCCGCGCAGCCTCGACAATGCCTCGAGATCCACGGCGACGATGACGACACGACCTTCGTCGCCGACGGGCGCGAGTGCACGGGGAGCTCGACGTGCGAGAAGGACGGGGCGCGCCCGGGGACCGACTACCGATGCGAACGTATCGGGCTGCTCCGAACCTACAGTGCGGGCGGGCGAGTCTCCTGGCGGGGGCAGCTAGGCGATCCCAACGAGCTCGCCGTCTACATGGGCATCGTGCTGCCGTTTCTCTTCTGGATCGCGGCGAAGCGAGAGCTCACTTCCCCCGAGAAGCGCGTTCACCGCACCGCGGTCGTGGTCGCCGCTGTCGCGACGGGGCTCTTGGGACTCTGGACAATCGTTCTCACGCAGTCGCGCGGCGGCCAGGTCGTGGTCTGCGCCGTGGTGCTGATGGTGTTCGTTCGCCGCTTTGGACCTTGGAGCATCCTCGCTGCACTCCCGCTTCTGCTCCCGGTCATCCTGCTCTCGGGGCGCGAAGGGGCCGAGGCGGATTCCTCTTCGCTCGAACGTGCCAACATTCTCGCGGAGGGGCTCGAGCTCGCGCGGGCCAACCTGTTTCTCGGAGTTGGCGCGCTTCAGTTCTCGAAGGAGATCTCCAGCGGCTTCACGGCGCACAATTCGTATCTGCTCGTCGCGGCCGAGCTGGGGATTCCTGGCTGCGTCCTCTGGTGTGGGCTTTTGTGGATGACGATCAAGATTCCGGTCTCGATCGTCCGCAAGCCACCGGAGGGGCTCGATCCCAGCATCATCGGGTTTGCCGAGGCGCTGGTGGTCTCGACGATCGGGCTGCTCGTCGGCGTGTTCTTTCTCTCCTTCACCTACAAGCAGATCTTCCTCGTCTGGCTCGGCCTCGCCGGAGGTCTCTACGGGACCGTGCGACGCGCGTGCCCTGACTTTCGGATCCAAACCACCCGGCGTGACGTCCTGGGGATCATCGCGTTCGCCGCCATCGCGCTCGTCGCCGTGCGTGTCGCGAGTGCGCTGGCGGGACGAGGATAGAGCGGCGCGCAGACGCGGCGCGCGCTCTCGGGCGCGCTTTGAAACGATCGCAACGAACGGTATGCTGACTCATGCGCCTGGCCGTCCTGGGGCTGCTCATCGTGGGGGGATGCCACGCGCGTGATGGCGGGGCGCCAGCGGGTCGAGCGCGAGCCCCCGAGGCAATTCCCTGGTGGCAACCGCCGGCGACGTCTCCGCGCGAGCCCCCGAAGCTGGAGGCGGAAGGGCACGCCCCGCCGGTCACGCTTCCAAACGCGTTCGCCCCGCGACTTCTGCTCAGCGCCGATTCCCGGGTTCGTCTCGTGCAGCGCGCACGCAGCGGGGATCGCGCGTGGAAGGCGCTGAAGGCGGAGTGCGACAAGTTCCTGGGCGGGAGGGTCGAGTGGCCGGATGGGAACGACTACGCCGACCCCCCGAACGTCGGCGAAGGGTACCAAGGTAGCGGCTACTTCGCGGCGCTCGCCCCCATCGCTCTCTGCCATCGCCTGGCCGCAGACGGCGCGCCCGGCGACGCTGCGGCGTATGGCAAGAAGGGCGCGGAGATACTGAATCGCATGACCGAGCTCGAGGGACCACACTCGGTCTCTCCGCTGCGCGACTCCGGCTACGGCATTCGATTCTTCGGTGTGGGGATGGCGCTCGGGTACGACTGGCTTCGCGACGTCCTGTCGCGCGACGAGAAGACCCGAGTCGTGCGCGCCCTGGACAGGTGGATCAGCACGTACGAGAAAGACGGCTTCGCTCACGACCATCCCCAGGGAAATTATTTCGCGGGCTACTACGCCGCGAAGTGTTTCGCCGCCCTCGCCGTGGAAGGCGACGACCCCATCGGCGCTACCTGGTGGAAAGACTGGCTCGACCGCGTGCACGGCAAGATGGTCGGGCCCTACTACGCGAAGTACCTTGCTGGCGGCGGTTGGCCGGAGGGTTTCCACTACGGCCAGCTCGGGACGATGAACATGGTTCTTCCGGCGCTTGCTGTTGCGACGGCGAAGTCGACGACGCTGGAGGGTTATCGTTTTCCCGAGGACCAGGCGGCGAACCTCATCCATTTTTCGTGGCCCAATCGGCGCACTCTCGACGACCGCGGGGCTCAGAAAGTGGGAAACAGCCCTTCGGAGGCCACGGCCTGGCTGTACACGGTAATGGCTGGCGCTCTCGCGATGCGCCACTCTCCCTTCGCTCCCACGTTCCGTCACTACGCACGCGAGGTGCGCGCGCTGGGAGGAGGCGCGCCAGCAGAGGCCTGGCAGGACATGCTCTTCTGGGACGACCACGCTCCGACCACAGACTACAAGGCGCTGCCGCTCTCGTACGGAACCACCGGCATGCAGACGGTCGCGGTGCGTTCGTCCTGGGCGACCGACGCCGTATGGGGCTCGTTCACGTCAGGTACTTACGTCAACAACCCCAGCTCGGGCGAGATGTCCTTCGATCAAGGAAGCCTCGTCATCGTGAAGGGTGGTCAACCTTTTCTCGTGAATGCCGCACCGACGCTCCTTCGAAACACACCGGGAACAGCGGACGGAGAGAAGTCCGAAGGGCCGCTTTACGAAGATGACTTCGGCAATCATGACGCGAATCCGAAGATTGGTAATCGCCCCAACTACAATATTTTTTATTCTCGTGCGCGTTCGTTCGGGCAGGCGTCACGTGAGGAGAGCATGGGCGCGAAGACACACCTCGGGCTGCTCGAGGAAGGAGGATCGTACGTCGTCTTCCGCGGCGACCAGCTCGAGGACATGTATCCCGACGCTGGCGAAGGAAAACGGAATGTCGTCGGCTGGACGCGGCAGGTCGTCTACCAGCGTCCCGGCACGTTCGTGGTGGACGACCGTACGGTGGTCGGGTCCGCAGGCGCGGATCAGTGGATGGCGTTCCACTTCTGTGGGCGGCCCTCGCCGGTCGACGGCCGTTTCGATTTCGAGTGCGGGGGAGCCTACGTCGGCTCCCTGACGCCCCTTCTTCCGAGCGGGTCCAGGTCGGCGGTCGTCGACCTGTTCGAGCAGCACAAGGTCTTCCGCATCGAGCAGCGGCCCGGAGCGGCGGGCACCATCCAGCGATGGCTCAACGTATTCGATGCGCCGGCTACGCGAGCCGGGTCGCTGCGGGCGCGACGCCTCGCGTCGCAGAGCGACGCAACCGGGAGCGCCGCGCCCGTCGGAACGTCGATGGAGCACCAAGGAACGACCGACGTCGTGGTGTCGGCGTGGGGCTCCCGTCCTGGATCGGCCGTCCGTTACTCGATCGATGCTGCGGACGGGCTCCACGTCGTGACGGATCTCGAACCAAGGAAGAAGTACCGCGTCGAGGTGGCGAAGAAGGGAGGGGCCTTCGCCATCGCCGTGCTCCCCGGTGACGGCAACGCGTCGAGCGCTGCGGGCGTCCTCGCCTTCCGGCTCAGCGGAGGGACCGTTCGCGCGCCATGACGCTGGCCTGCCGCATGACATCCGCGAACTCACCTGCGAGCGCGCGGCGATCGTAGCGCTCGATACCCGTCGGCAAATTTCGCGGGATGCCACGGCGCTCCGAGGACTCCGCGGACGCAGCCCGGAAGGCGCGGAGCTTCTCTTCGAGGAGCGACGCGATGGCATTCTCGTCGCGAGGAGCCACGACATCGCCGAGCGCGTGACGTCGCATCAGGCGGGTCAGCGCCCCCTCCGGGGCGATCGTCAGAATGGGTCGCCCGAGCTGCATGAGCTCGAAGATCTTTGCAGGAAATATTCGTTCGGTACCTGGCACGTCATCGAGGACACAGAGCGTGAGGTGACTTGCCGAAAGCGCGGCAAGCACCTCCTCGTGGGGGACGTAGGGCTTCGTGCTCACGCCGAGCGCCTCGGTCCCGGCGAAGAGCTCACGCTCCGTCTCCACGATCCGGCCCAGGAACTGCACGTCGAGCAGACGCGCGAGCTCGGGTTCGCGCGCGTGCAAGCGCCGTATAGCTCCGATCAGCCCCCGGACGCCGGTGAGGCGGAAGATGGTCCCGGCATACGTCATCACGAAGCGATCCGAGGGCGGCGCGGGCAGGTTGGACTTGAAATCGGCAGGATCGTAGCCATTCGGAATGGCGATCACCTGTTCGGCCGACAGGAAAGGATGACGACGTAGCAGCTGGTCGCGGAACTCTTCGGTGGCTGTGGTGATCCGGTGGGCGCACCGAAGCAGTGCGGGCTCGAGCACGTCACCGGCGAGCCTGGCGGCACGGCTCGCCGTCATCTCGTAGCTGGCGCGGTACGTGCTCCACTCGTCGCGATAGTCGAGGACCACTCCGACGCCTCCGCGCGCTCGCGCCAGCGGAGCTAGAAGAAATTGTGAGAACGGAGGACCGCTCACGAGAATGACGTCGTCGTCTCGACGAAGGAGGCGCCCGGCCAGGACGGCCTCTGCCGCAGGCACCCACAACACTTGCGGGTCCGGCAGGAGTACCTGTTTTGCGATGGACGAAAGACCATGCACAGCGCGGCGCAGCGGCGTCGATGGCGAAGCGCTCGCCGCCCACGCCGCCTCCTTCATTCCGTAGCCGGGCTCGAACGTGCGTGCGCGCAGCACCTCGACACCACGCGGGAGATCCCCGGCGAACGAGGCGTCGCGCAGCGGCACCGACGGATTCGCGACGGTCAGGACAGCCGGAGTGACATCGTGCGCGGGAAGGTACTTCACCAGCTTCGACATCCGCTGGACTCCCGCCCCTCCTACGGGCGGGAATGCATAGGACACGACGAGGGCCCGGAGGCTGCCTTTCACGATCTGCCGTTACCACGTAAGCGGCGGGCTTGTCGCCTTTCATGGAGGTACGCTCGCTTGCACCAAGGAGGTGGTCATGCCAAGCGAAGCCTCGTTGGCGTCAGAGAAGGACACAGGAAGTGGTGCGCCGAAAACGGCGTCCTTCTGGAGACGGCACGCGCGGTTCTTCCGCGCCGTCATCGTCTGCCATGCCGTCTGCACGGCTCTGTTCATCGGTGCGCTGCTCCTCGGAGAGGCGACGCGGCTGTCCTTCATCCTCCTCTACGTTCCGCGGCAACCGGCGCTCGTCGCCACGCTTGCCGCGCTGCTGTTGGCCTTTCTAGTGCGTCACCGCGCGCTCTTGGTCCTCGAGAGCATCCTTGCGCTCGTCGTCCTCTTTCCGGTGATGGGCTTCGTGATTTCCTGGCCCAAGCACGCCGAGCAGCCGATCAGCGTGGTCTCGTACAACGTTTTCTTCGGGAAGCTGGGACGAGATGCCCTCCTGAACGAGATCGCGTCCACTTCTGCCGACATCATTTTGCTCCAGGCAGCCAACGACTCCATGGCTGAGCGTTTGAGAGAACGGCTCCCGCATCGCACTACGCGCCAGGATGGCGAGCTTGTGATCTCGACCCGCTTTCCTATCCGAGAGGCGTCCGTTCCCGAACGACTGCCGTCGGGCACGGAAGCGATGTTCGTACGGTATGTCCTCGAGACTCCCGCGGGGCCGCTGGAGGTGTACAACGTCCATCCTTTCTCGCCGCGCGAAGCGCTCTACGACAAGGGCGCGGTGACTCAGGACGTGTCACGCCGCGAGGCCCAGATCGCGGCGGCAGTCCTAGCCGCGCGCAGCGCTGGCGCTCCCTTCCTCATCGCCGGGGACACCAACCTTCCCGCGATGAGCGCGATCGCACGTCGCCATCTCGGCGATCTCAACGACGCGTTCGACGAGGCGGGTGTGGGCTTTGGATATACGTTCCCTGCAAAGCGCCCGTGGATGCGTCTCGACCGCGTGCTCTCCGGGCGTGGCATCCGCTTCGTCGACGTCCAGGTGGCGCCGCTCGGCGCATCCGACCATCGGCGGCTCCGGGTCGAGCTCGAGATCCTCCAGTGAACGACCGCCGGGCTCCGAGCTTCGTGATGGTCCGTGGCCTGGCGGGAATCCTCGTCGTCGCCGTGCTCATCCGCTTCGCGCTCGCCTTCGGCGTCGCACGGCACATTCCACTCATACATGACGCCCTCTCGTACGACGAGCTCGCGCGCGAGATGCTCGTCCGCTTTCCCGGAGACAACGCCTACCACTGGCCTCCTGGCACGTCGTTCACACTCGCGGGCGGCTACCTCGTCTTCGGCGCGAGCGTCGCCGTCGCGAGGACGATCACCGGCGCCGCCGGCGTCGCGTCCGTCGTTCTCGCGTGGCTCGTTGCCCGTCAGGCGATCCCCTCCGAGCGTGCGCAGCGTCTGACTGCGCTGATCGCCGCAGTCTACCCGCCCGCCGTGATGCTCACTCCGCAGTGTTACTCGCAGCACTTCGCCGCTCTGGCTCTCCTCGCGCTGGCGTACTTCGGCGGCCGCGCGCTGAAAGAGGGACGGCCCCATTTGTACGGCTTCGCTGGACTCGCGCTCGGTGCCGGGTGCATCGTTCGCGCGTCGATGCTCGCGCTCGTGCCAATCGTGGCCGCGCTGTTCTTTGCAAAAGCATGGCGGAGCCTACGAGCCAGAGCCACGTCCCCAGCCACTCGGCGTCGCGTGCTCGCAGGCATGGTGCTCGCGCCGGCGCTCGCCGTTCTGGTGATCCTGCCGGTCGAGGCTCACAACGCGACGCGCGGGGTCGGCTGGCAAATCTCGACCAACACCGAGCGCAACTTGTTCCTCGGAAACAACCCGTACACCCACGACTACAAGACGAGTCACCTCGGCCAGCGATCGCTCGCCGAGCTCGAGCCGGCGACGCGAGCCTATTTGGAGGGGTTCTTCTGGCTACCCGACGCGCGAGAGCGGATGCAGGCCGAGGCGTTCCGCTTCATGCGAGAGCATCCCTTCGTCACGCTGAAGCGCACGTTCAACCGCACGACGTCGTTCTGGGGTTTCGACTATCTGTCGACACGCATCCTCGGCCCTCGGCGACCACTTCGGGCTCGGCAAGAAGGGGCAGGCTCTCCTTCTGCTCGTCGAGGCGACGGGCTACGTCGTGACCGTGCTGCTCGTCCTCATCGCACTGTTCTGTCGGTCCGCCGCGGTGACGGTCGACGGTGAATGGCGACGCTGGCTGCTGTTGCTCGTGGTCGGGTATCAGCTGCCATACTGCTTCGCGTTCTCGAGCGGCACGTACCACTTTCCTGTGATGGGCCTCCTCTTCCCGCTCGCCGGCGCCGGTGCCGCCGCACTCGCCGCGCGCTCGGGGCGCTCGTTGCGCGCGCTCTGCGGCGCTTCGGTTCCCGCGGCCATCTTCATGCTCATCCAGGTGCAGTACGCGTACTACGCGATTCTCCTCGCGTGACGACCTGAGCGACGACGCAGGCGGATGGCGGCTGCAAGCACCGCGAATGCGCCGACTGCGATCAGGCTTTTCGATGAGTCTCGCGGCACCGTGCACCCGCACGCCCCTCCATCGCCTTCCCCATTCGCGCTCGTGGCGTCTGCACCAGATGCCTCACCGCCAGGAGGTGCACTTGCCGGCCGGACGTCCGTCGCCTCGGTGAGCTTGCAGCCCTCGGCTGCAGAGCCGACCGTGAACATCAGGGGATGGCCGGTGAAGCCTGGACCGGCAACGATGGTGAGGACGCACCGATCGCCCTGGGTGACGACAGACACGGCGGATTTACCGCCAGCATCTTCCGGGGCGTCGAACACGACATGCATCGACGGAGCCTTGGCGGGTATTCCATAGATCAGGGGAGAGGCGGTGGCGCCATCTTGCTGACTCGACGCGACAACGAAGGTCTGCCTGTTCGCACGGTACACAGCGGCGCCGATGACCCCCGCGTTTTGTCTCGCTGGATCGTAGTTGTCGTCGTTCAGCGAGCCGGTGGTGGCCTGGGCCTCCCCTGCACCGAGCGCGTCGATGACGTGCACGGCGACAGCCCATGGGCCGGGCACCTCGACGGCGTACTTGTCCACGGCGAACCTTGCAGCATCGCATTTGCCGCACGGGTAATCGCACGACAGGCTGCACGCTCCAGCCGGCGTTGGGATGACCGTCGGCGTTCCGCCGGAGAGGGTCACGGCGTGGATGGCGACCTGCGAGCTTCCCACCGGTCCTGTTGCCACGGAGCCGCTCAGCGCGAGCTTCCCTCCGCCGGTGTTCGCATGAAATCCGATGTGCATCTGCTGCGCAGCGCCGGCCGTGTGCGCGCGATCGATCGTGACCACTTCGCCTTCGGGAAGCATCACCCACGCGCGCTGGGCGTACTTGATATCCGTGCTGTCGCCGTAAATGTACGCATTGGAGAGATCGCTCCGTGCAGCATAGACAGCGTCCGCGGTCCCACGAGCCCACGGCAACTCCGCCTTGCTCGAATCCGGCTGAGACGGCGTGTCGTTGCTCGTTGCCTTCGTGGAGTCGAGCGCGATCGCGTTCGACTCCAACGTGGACCCTTCTTCACCGTAGTTGGTGACGTCGACAATCACGTGGTCAGCGCCCCGAGAGAGGACGAAATTCGAAGCGCTGCTGAGCTGGTGGTCGGCCACGAGACGCGGCGCAGAGCTGAACACTCCCCAGTACGCCCCTTGGTCCCAAGCGGTTCGGACGTACATCGCGCGTGTTCCTCGCGCGACGTACCACAGGGACGGAGGAGGAGCCTGGGCCTGGAACTCCTGCGGCGCGACGGCTCGTAGCTCTGCGAGCGCGTTGTAGACGTAGTCGCCAGCGCCCTTGCCCTGCGTTTGCTTGATGAATGCTGCCCAACCAGCCGCGATGTCACTCGACGGCCCCGCCAGAACCGCATCGACCATGTTGATGTTCAGCGGTACGTAGATCGAGTCGGCGCCGTCGAACGACCCGCCTGCCCAACTCCCCGTCCTCGCTGGAACGGTGGCGTAGGTGAGCCGGACTGGAAGAGTGTTGGCCCAGGCATCCATGTCCGGGAGCGGGACACCATTTTCCTCGAGAGCACGCGTAGCCACGGCGAGTTCGAGCACGCTGAGCGGACCATATTGCCAGCCCTCCGCCCAATCACCGCCGACCATCGGGCCGGCGGCTGTGCCGAACGCCCTCGTCGAACCGGCGAGCCCTTGGCCGACGATCAGACTCGTGATCAGTGGTCCGGACTGGTCCCATATGTGCCCGTCTGCCCCCCCATCATTGCCAATCGCGATACCCGCCAATACCTTGGCGATCACGAATCCGGCGTTGTAGTTCCCGCCCGCTTCGTCGTGCAGGTACCCCATCGCAGAGTACCAATCGACCCATGCGCCCAGGCACGTCCGCGTCTGACCTCGGAGTGCGTCGCCAACGCCCGGCGCGTCGAACAGCCAGTCATAGGTCAGTGCTATATCGGGGCCATACCAGCGAATAGGGTACCCCGCATCGTGCGTGACCGTGAGGATGACCGGCGGAGCGCCACCTTGCGCCGCCATCCAATTCGAGTCGACGCCGGCAACGCAGCCGAGCCGATCACCAATGACCTGGTCGTCGTCCAGCGCGGCCTGCCAGTACTTGAGGGCTGCCGTGAGGTATTTCGAGTCCTGCGTAGCGCGGTAGGCAAACGCGCAATCGACCGCAGTTCGCGGCCAGTTGTCACCGTCGGAACCGCCGCGCGAATCGTAGTCTTGCGGCTTGGCAATCGCGTCCTCGCACTGAGCAACGAGTGCAGCGGCCGTGGTTCCTTTGATGGCGACGTTCTTCTTGAATCCACCCACGTTCGTGGGTGTCATGAAGAGACGAGGATGCGTGCCTGACGGCGGCGCGGCGACGGCATTCGTGGCGCTCCACAAGCAGGCGAGCGACAAGCCCAGCGACAGCCGTAGACGAAGGACCATGGGACCGGTTCTACTCGATGGCGCGTTCGGCGAGAACGGCCACCGACCGAATCTGCTACACGTAGCTCTGCGCGGTCATGAGTCTCAGGGCGTTCACGGTGGCGATCGTCCTTCTCGTGTCGCGCTCGGCGATCGCGGCGCCTCTGGTTTGGGCGATCGACGATGGGGAGAAGATCAAGGAGGATGCGCTGACGACCGCCCTCGCGCTGGGCGTTGGCAATCCGGTGTGGTCGCCAGGAAAACCCATTCGCCTCTTCGCGATGAAGAATGAGAGCGTTGCGTTCCAAGTCGTGATTACCGCGACAGACTCCTCGGTGGCTGGCGTCACCGTCGACCTCGACGTGCTTGCGACAGACAGCGGCGCAAGAATCCAAAACGCGCCGGGCGCGACCAATCCAACGCGGTACGTCGGGCGACCGATCGAACGTTTCGTCGAGCACTTCCTGACCGTTCGACGCGCATCAGGCGGGAGGGACCCCCGCGAATCGCTCGGATGGGCCTCGGGCTCGGGACCGCCCGCCGGAAAGTGGACGGGTCGGCTGCCCGATGCACTCGTTCCCGTGGAGGTCGCTCCCGCGTGGCTGCCCTACCCGATGACGGTTGCGTCCCATACGAACGCCCTCGTCTGGGTCGACATCACCGTGCCGAAGTCGCAGCCGCCGGGGGTCTACAAAGGCGTGGTGGAGGTGCGGGCCAAGTCAGAGCCGCTGGCGTCGCTCGCCATCGAGCTCGATGTCGTGGACGTGACGCTTCCGGATCGGACGGCGGCGACGATGCTCTACTACGAGCGAGAGAGTCTCGAGCGTCGCATCGGCGCGGCAGGAGAGGCAGAGCAGCACCTCTGGCGGCTCCTCCACCGACATCGCTTATCGCCACTTCACGCCGCCGTGAGCACGGAGGATGTCGAGCACCACCTCGCAGCGCTCGATGGCTCGTTCTACACGGCAGCGAGCGGCTACGCCGGTCCCGGCGAAGCGATGGGCGACGGTGTGCTCGGCCTCGGCGTGTACGGCTCGTTGGGTGCCCCCTCCCCAGACAAGCTCGCCGTCGTCGAACGCATTGCAGATCTCGTCGCGAGCAAGTCGCTTCTGAACGTCACCGACACGTTCGTCTACGCGAGCGACGAGGACTGCGCGAGCCCGTTGGGAGCGCAATGGAAGCGGGCCATCGCTGCTTCGACGAACGTGAACGTGAGGAACGTGCGCGTCGCGAGGACATGCAGCGAAGACCCCGCGAAGCAGCCGGTCGATATCGCGATACAGCTCGGGACGTTCGATCCGGCGAAAACGAGCCAGGCGCGTGCGATGGGCAAGGACGTCTGGGTCTACAACGGCCAGCAGCCGCACACCGCAGCGTTCAGCCTGGACACGGCGGCGATCAACCCACGAGTCAACGGATGGCTTCAGGGCATGTTCGACATCGGACGTTGGTTCGATTGGGAGATCACGTTCTGGTACGACGGCAACCGCGGCGGCAAGGGGTCGCTGGATCCGTTCGTCACGGCGGAAACGTTTCACAATGCCGATGGAGACTGGGGCATGGGTGATGGCGTGCTCGTCTATCCAGGCAGGCAGGTCGACCTGTTCTCCTCCCACTCCATCGGCCTGGATGGGGTCGTCGCGTCGATACGGCTCAAGAACTGGCGGCGCGGGATCGAGGACGCGGGCTACTACCGCCTCGCGCACGCGGTGGACGCTACGAAGGCCGAGGCGATCGCGACCAGTCTGCTTCCGGTCGTACTCAGCGCAGCAAAGGATGGGAATTCCCCCTCGTGGAGTGACTCGGGCAAACCTTGGTTCGACGGCCGCAGGGCGCTTCTCGAAATCATCAAGGCTCATCCCGTGGCCACCGCAGAGAGCTACGGAAAGCGCTCGCCTCCACAGACCCCGAGGCCAACGGGGTGCGGGCGCGGCTGCGGATCGTGCAGCATGGTCTCGACGAACGGCGTCGTAGTCGGCAGCGCAATCGTCGCCGCAGTGCTGCGTCGGAGGCGACGCGACCGCCGGTACTAGCGGAAAACCGCAAGCCCCGGTGCGTCCTCGTCGTGGCGAACCGTCGACAGCTTTGCATCCCAGGCGTAACTTCGACGGATCGATGGAGCGGATCGATCTGTACGGACGGCTATATCGAGGCGCGCTGTTTCCTCTGTGGGAGGGGGTGCTCCGCGGACGACCAACGGTCT
>JAYTLP010000567.1:0-8375 GCA_043729375.1 Myxococcales bacterium | reverse complement strand
CGCGCGGTCGTGACGCCACGCGACCGTGTTCCCACGCTGATGGTCCGGCTGACGATCAGCAGCTCGGCGTCGGGTTGCACGACATCGAGAGCTACGCCGCCACCGACGTGGTTTCGGTGTGGCCTGCCGCGATGTGGTGATGATCGATGAGAACGGCAACGCACGAGGCGACCTGCGCCTCATCAGCGAGGTCGGCTAGCCGGGCCTGCGGCTACTGCCCCGGTGCCGGCGACGTAGCCCTGGCCAGATAGGCTTCCTCCGGCTGGCTCACGGTGAGCGCGGCGGCCTCCTGCCGCTCCTTCTCGGCGAGCAATGTCGAGAGGTAGCGCTCCGTGTAGCTCGCGATGATGACGACGATGTGCTTGCCCAGGTTCTCGGCCTTCTCCGCGACGCGGAGCGCTGCGACCACGGCTGCACCGGAGCTGATGCCGACGGGAATGCCTTCTTCCTTGATGAGGCGGCGTGACATCGCGAGCGAATCCTCGCTCGATACCTGCTCGATGGAATCGATGATCTTCACGTTGACGTTGCGTGGGATGAAGCCTGCGCCGATGCCCTGGATCTTGTGCGGACCCGGCTTGCCGCCCGACAGCATAGGGGACTCCACGGGCTCGACCGCGACCATCTTGAGGGACGCCTTCTTCGCCTTCAGCGTCTCGCCGATACCCGTGATGGTGCCGCCCGTGCCCACGCCGCACACGACGAAGTCGACCAGCCCATCGGTGTCGCGCCAGATCTCGAGGGCGGTGGTCTCGCGGTGGATGTCGGGGTTCGACGGGTTGTCGAACTGGCTCGGCATGTAGGCCGCTGCCGTTCTGTCCGTGAGCTCCATCGCCTTTGCCACGGCGCCCTTCATGCCGAGCGGCCCGGGGGTGAGAACGACCTTCGCTCCGAGGAGGAGAAGGAGCGTTCGGCGCTCTTGCGACATCGTCTCGGGCATCACCAGGGTGATCGGGTAGCCCTTGGCCGCGCAGACGAACGCGAGCGCGACGCCCGTGTTGCCGCTCGTCGGCTCGATGACCTCCATGCCGGGGCGCAGCGTCCCCGCTGCCTCGGCGCGCTCGATCATGTTGAGGCCGATGCGGTCCTTCACGGAGCCGAGCGGATTGAAGAACTCGAGCTTGAGGTAGATGATTCCGGGGAGATCCTTGCCGATGCGCTGCATCCGGACGAGAGGGGTTCCGCCGATGGTCTTCGTGATGTCTTGGGCGACGTGCATGGACTCTCCTTGGCTGGACCGCCGGACGATCATACATCCCCCTGCCGAACGACACACGACCCTAGGAGGTCAGACATGATTCGCAAGAGCACGGCCCTGTGGAAGGGCGACGGCTTGAAGGGCATTGGAGCGCTGACGACGCAGTCGGGGGTTCTCAGCAACCAGCCCTACGGCTTCAACACACGCTTCCAGAGCGAGGATGGCAAGGCGGGAACCAACCCCGAGGAGCTCCTCGGCGCGGCGCACGCGGGCTGCTTCGCGATGGCGCTCTCGTTCGCGCTCTCCGGCGCGGGTGCGCCGCCCGAGGAGCTGAAGGTCGTCGCCAGCGTCGATCTGGAGAAGGAAGGCGAGGGCTTCACCATCAAGCACATCGCCCTCGAGCTCGATGCGAAGGTGTCCGGGATCGACGACGCGAAGTTCCAGAAGCTCGCGGCCGACGCGAAGGCAAATTGCCCGCTGTCCAAGGCGCTGTCCGCGACGCCGATCTCGCTCGTCGCGAGGCTCGGCTAGCCAGGGCGGCGCTCGGCGCGGCGGTCGGTCTGAATCGGCGACCGTCGAGCTATGATGGCTGCGCCATGCCGCCATCCACGCCGCGCTTCGCCGCCGTCTACGCGGGCTCTGTCGTCGTCGCGCTGGCGGTGCTCGCGTGGGTCGCACGGACCGGTGCCGCGCTGGTCGGTGGCAAGCCGGAGTCGGGCTTCGGACACAGCGCTGGCGGCGCCCAGCTCGACCTTTTGCTGCACGTCCTCGTCGCGATCATCGTGATCGTCGGCGCAACCCGCGTCCTTGGTCATGCCGGCCGTTGGCTCGGCCAGCCGCATGTCGTGGGCGAGATCGTGGCGGGCATCGCGCTCGGACCGTCGCTGCTCGGTCATCTGGCGCCGCGCGTCGCAGCGTTCGTGCTGCCCGCCGCGGTCGCGCCGCTCGTGCAGGTACTCGCGCAGGTCGGCGTGGTCCTGTTCATGTTTCTCGTCGGTGTCGAGCTCGAGCCCGACGCGATGCGGGGCAAGGGGCGCGCAGCAGTCGCCATCTCGCACGCGAGCATCTTGCTGCCTTTCTGCTCCGGGGGCGCGCTCGCGCTGTGGCTGTATCCGCGGTTCGGCACTTCGGACGTGCCGTTCTATGCGTTCGCGCTCTTCCTCGGCATCTCGATGTCGGTGACTGCGTTCCCCGTCCTCGCGCGCATCATCGCCGAGCGCGGGCTCGAAAAGACGCCGCTCGGCGCGCTCGTGCTCACCTGCGCCGCCGTGGACGACGTGACCGCATGGTGCCTGCTCGCAGTCATCGTGAGCGTGGTGAAGAGCCATCTTGCCGGCGGTCTGTTGACCTTCGGCCTCGTCCTCGCGTACGTCGCCGTCGTCGTCCTCGTCGTGCGGCCGCTGCTCGTCGGGCGCGCGCGAGTCGTCGACGCACGCGGCGCAATGACGCGCTCCGATCTCGCGCTCGTCATGCTCCTCGTGCTCGGCGGCGCCCTCGCGACCGACGCGATCGGCATCCACGCGCTCTTCGGCGCGTTCTCGGTCGGCGCGTGCGTCCCGCGCGATTCGCTGCTCGCCCAGGCGCTGCGCCAGCGTATGGAGGACCTGGTCATCGTGCTTCTCCTGCCGGCATTCTTCGCGTTGACCGGCATGCGCACGCGCCTCGGGCTTCTGGACGGCGCGAGTGCGTGGGTCGCCTGCGCACTCGTCCTCGTCGTCGCCTGCTCTGGAAAGATCATCGGCAGCGCCGTCGCTGCGCGTTCCTCCGGCCTGTCCTGGAGAGACGCGGGCGCGATCGGCATCCTCATGAACACGCGCGGTCTCATGGAGCTCGTGGTGCTCAACCTCGGGCTCGATCTGCACATCATCTCCGAGCAGGTGTTCGCGATGCTCGTCCTCATGGCCATCGCGACCACGTTCATGACGGGGCCGCTCCTCTCGCTCGTGTTGCCGCGCGCTCCTGCTGCGGCAGGGTTGCGATCGTGATGAAGCTGGAGCGCCTCCAGATCTTCGTCACCGTCGTGGACCACGGATCGTACGAGCTGGCCGCCGTCGCGCTTGCCTCGAGTGCCGATATCCTCACCGAGCAGCTCGGCGCCCTCGAGACCGAGCTCGGCAAGAAGCTCCTGGTGCCGGGCGCGTCGCCCGTCGCGGTCACCGATGCCGGCTATCGCTTCTACGAGAGCTGTACGTACGTGCTCGCCGGCGCAGAGGCCGCGCTCGAGGACGCCCGCGCCGCCGACGCATCGCTGACCGGCGTCCTGCGAGTCACGTCCACCGTCGAGTACGGGGTGCACTTCCTCGTGCCCGCGCTGGCCGAGCTTGCAAGCCTGCACCCCGCCCTCAAGGTGCAGCTCTCCACATCCGCTGCGATGGACGATCTGCGGGCCGCGCGCTGCGATGTCGCGGTGTACACGGGGCGCGTGCGGAGCTCCACCGACCGTGCGGCGCTGCTCGGCCGCTTTCGCGTCGTGGCCATCGGCTCGCCCGACTACCTCCGCTCCGTCGAGGCCGTGCAGACGCCTCACGATCTACGCCGCCTCCAGTGGATCGCCCACGCGGGCTTCGACGCGCCGTACACCTGGGCCGAGGGCGGCAGCCAGCACAAGGTGGCGCTCGACGCGAAGGTCCAGGCCGACAACGCGCTCGCCGTGCTCGCATTCGTCCTGGCGCGGCGGGGCGTCGCGATCCTGCCCGAGTGGCTGGTCGCCGACTCGCTCGCCGATGGGGCCGTCGTCGAGATCCTCCCCGCCTTCAAGCTCACCGAGCACGGCGTCTTCGCCGTGTATCCCGACCCGGATCAGGTGCCCGACCGGGTCCGCGCGTTCGTCGAGCTGCTGCGGCGCGACCGCTGACTGCCCCTCGGCTACTTCTTCGTCACCTCGTCCACCCATGCATCGATGAGGCGCCGCGCGATGCTGAGCGGCGGCGGCACCGGCGGCAGCGCTTCCACCGAGAACCACTTCGCATCGGAGATCTCGCTCGGCTCGACGACGATGTCGCCGGACTCCCACTCCGCGGTGAATCCGATCATGAGCGAGTTCGGAAAAGGCCAGGGCTGGCTGCCGAAGTAGCGCACGTTGCCGACGGTGAGACCCACCTCTTCTCTCACCTCGCGCACGAGCGTCTGCTCCAGCGACTCGCCGATCTCGGAGAAGCCGGCGAGCGTGCTGTAGAACGCGGCGGGGAACTTAGCGCTGGAGGCCAGCAGCGCGAGGTCACCCTTGCGCACGAGCGTGATGATGGCCGGAGAGATGCGAGGGTACACGTGCAGGTCACACGAGGGGCACACCACGCAGCGCTCCATCTCGCTGCGCTTCGTGGCCGACCCGCAGCGGCCGCAGTAGCGCGAAGTGGTGACCCAGTCCGCCGCGTGCATGGCGCGTCCGATGACGCCGAACAGCTCCGGAGCGAGCATGCCCGCGAGCATGCGCAGCCCGAACGCCTCGAAGGGCGCGGGAACGTCGGTGGGCAGGGGCAGCATCACCGCGTCGGTGTCGTCGAGCGAGCCGAGCCGGTGCGCGTCGTGGGTGTGCAGCCCGAGGGCCGCAACCTCGGCATCCGTGGGGAACGCGAGCCGCCCCTCCTCGAAGCGCCCGACAAGCCCCTTCGCGTGCACGACGAGCCACGTTCGTCGATCGTGCTGCAGCGTCGTGGAGGTGGAAGGGGAAAAGCGCATGCCGTCAAGGTGCCGTCGAGGCCGGTGCAGGTCAACGAGGGTCGGCGTCACCCCACCGCGCCGCGTACCTGCGATGCGGGCTCGACCACCTCGGCCGTGCCGACGCTCGCGAGGTGGAGCGCGAGCAGCTGCCGCTGTCCCGAGAGAGCACGACCGAGCTGCGCGAGCTGGCGATACAGCGCCTGCCAGTCGTCGTAGGACACGCCACTCAATCGACCGAGCTGCTCGATGACGTCGTGAAGGCAAGTGTCGGCCGAACCCGTCTCGCGCCGACCGCCGTCGTGAAGCAGCGCGCGGATTCGACGCTCCAGCTTCTGCGCATCCGGGTCGAAGGTCTGCAGGCCGGGCCCGAACACGAGCTCCTCTACGAGCAGGCCGTGAATCCACGCGGTCGTGGTCTTCTGGCCGCGCACGAGGACGTCGCTCGGGTAGAACGCGACCTCGAGGTCCGGGCCGCGCCAGTAGGCGAGCTCGTCGGGCAAAAAGCCGCGGAGCGACTTGCCGCACAGCGCCCGCATCACCTGCGCGGGTCCCGACAGCCACCACGATGGGCGCGTGCGCGTGGCGTCCAGGCCGTAGCGGCGGAGGATGTCGTCCACCTGCGTGGCCACCACCTCGTATTCGCCACCCTCGGTGATGCTCGGAACGTGCTCGTCCTGGCGGCCGTGGATCATCGACGAGATGCGCAGCGCAGGCACCGTGAAGAACATGATGAGGAAGGCAGTTGCGATCCCGAGCGTGATGGGAAAGCCGCGGAGAACGCGCGTCACGAAGCTCTCCCGCGGGCTGCCGGGCGGAGCCTTCGCAGCCACTACGAGTCCGACGACGACCGGCACGATCAGCGCGAGGCTCCCCCAGACGATGCGGATCGCGAGCTTCGGCACACGGTCGGACAGCGGGATAAATGCCACGAGGAAGGCCGTGACGCGCGGCAAGGCGACGCCGAGTGCGAGCAACGGCCAGGCCGCGGCCATGCCGACGACCCCGGAGAGCAAAGTCTGCTGCCTGGGCGAGGTGCGACCGAACAGCGCGATCACGGCCCACCCGAAGATGGCGTTGAGAATGGTCCCCGCCGACTTCGTCAAGAGGGCGAGGAGCGCTTGCAAGATCGCCATGGCGAACGGCGACGCACGGTGCGTGCCGGAGCCTGGACCCATAACCTGGCGAACCACCGAGGGGGCACGAGTTCCGTGGTGCGGCATTCTTGCGTCGGCGTCGCAGCCTGCGACGCGTTGCCTGATCGGCTATCTTGCCTCGCTCATGACGTCCCCCGTCTGGCACCCCTTCACACAGCACGGCCTCGCCGAGCCGATCCCGGTCGTCGAACGGGCGGAGGGCGCCGCGCTCTACACGCGCGACGGTCGACGCATCGTCGACGCCATCTCGTCGTGGTGGGTGACGACGCACGGGCACCGTCACCCACGCATCGTCGCGGCGATCCGCGCGCAGGCCGAGCGCCTCGACCAGATCATCTTTGCGGGCTGGACGCACGAGCCGGCGGAGGCGCTGGCCCGCGGGCTTCTCGAGGTCATGCCATCGTCGCTGTCCCACGTCTTTTACTCGGACTCCGGCTCGACCTCCGTGGAGGTGGCGCTCAAGATGGCGCTCGGCTTCTGGCTCCATCGGGGCGAGCCGCGGCATCGCATCCTCACGCTCGAGCACGGCTACCACGGGGATACCATCGGGGGGATGTCGGTGGGCGCGCGCGGCGTCTACAACCGGGCTTATGCGCCGCTGCTCTTCGACGTGGGCACGCTCCCGTTTCCCGAGGGCGACGGGCAGACCACGCTGGATGCGCTCGAGGTTGCGTGCAAGGCGCAGCCGGCCGCGTTCCTCTGCGAGCCGCTCGTGCTGGGCGCCGGCGGCATGCGCATGTACCCGGCGCACGTGCTCGCGTCGATGCGAGCGATCTGTACCGCGTACGAGGTCCTGTTCATCGCCGACGAGGTGATGACCGGCTGGGGACGCACCGGGACGCTGCTCGCGTGCGAGCAGGCGGGTGTGGTGCCCGATCTGCTGTGCCTGTCGAAGGGGCTGACGGGCGGCGCGATCCCGCTGGCGGTGACGATGGCGACGTCTGCGATCTACGACGCACACCTGTCGAAGGACCGGGCGACGATGTTCTTCCACTCGTCGAGCTACACGGCCAATCCGCTGGCCTGCGCAGCCGCGCTCGCCAATCTCGAGATCTGGCGCGAGGAACCCGTGCGGGAGCGCATCGCCACGCTGGCCGCGCGACAGAGGGCCCGCATCGCATCGCTGACCGGCGTGCGCAACGCGCGCACGCTCGGCACCATCGCGGCGCTCGAGATCGGCGGCGGCGAGGGCTACCTCGCGGCGCTCGGGCCGACGCTGCTGGCTCACTTTCGCGAGCGCGACGTGCTCGTGCGCCCGATGGGCAACACCGTGTACGTCATGCCGCCGTACTGCATCGAAGAGGCAGACCTCGACCGCGTGTACGCAGCCATCGCCGAGGCGCAGGCGCTCCACGGGAACCAGGCACACCAGGCGCGCCTGCGCTCCGAAGGCTGACGGTAGCCGTGTCGAAGAGGGCGCGATGGATCGTTCGCTGCGTCGCGGCGGCGCTCGCGCTGTGGGGGTTCGTGATCGAGCCGCAGCGCCTCGTCGTGCACGAACAGACAATCGAAGTGCCCGGCTGGCCGAGCCGCCTCGCCGGGCTTCGAGTCGTCGCGCTCTCCGATCTCCACGTCGGCGGGCCGCACATGAGCCTCGGGCGGCTACGCCGGGTGGTCACGCGCGCGAACGACCTTCAGCCGGACGCGATCGTCCTGCTCGGAGACTTCGTCGCGATGGCGCGGCTCGGCCTGGGGCCGGACAAGGACACCCTCGGAGAGGTGCTGGGCGGGCTACACGCACAGCTCGGCGTGTTCGCGGTGCTCGGCAACCACGACTGGCGAGACCGCGTGGAGCTGCGGCGCGCGCTCGTCGCTCATGGCATCACGGTCATCGACGACGCGGCCGTGCCCATCGTGCGCGGTGGCGCGCGGGTCTGGCTCGTCGGGATCCCGGACTTCTCGACGGAGCAGCCTCACGTGGCGCGCATCGTCGAGCGCAGCAGCATCCCCGACGGAGAGCCCATCATCTGCCTCACGCACGATCCCGACGTCTTCCCGCAGGTGCCGTCACGCGTCGCGCTCACGCTCGCGGGACACACCCACGGGGGCCAGGTGCGCCTGCCACTCCTCGGCTCGCTCGTGGTGCCGTCGCTGTACGGGCAGCGGTATGTCGCGGGGCTCGTGAGCGAGGCGGGACATCAGCTCTTCGTCACGACCGGCGTCGGCACCAGCATCGTACCGGTGCGCTTCGGGGTCACGCCGGAGCTGGCGCTGCTCACGCTGCGATGAGCTGGTAGCGAAGCGTGATCTCGAGCTCGAGCTGATTCCCGTCCGTCATCGAAGCGGTATCGTGCAGTGCTGCCGGTGACAGGGATGTGGCGCTCCACCGTGCCTTCCGAGCTTTCGGGGAATCCGGCGGACGT
>JAYTLP010000566.1:0-3235 GCA_043729375.1 Myxococcales bacterium | reverse complement strand
GGTGGCAGGCGGATGCCAACGAGACGATCGCGCGCTCGACTTGCGCCCGCTCACGAGGTTTCGCGTGCGCAGCCGCAACCAGCGCCTCGACCGCCGCGGCGTCGAGGTTCGGCTTCAACCGCTCCAGGGCCGACGCACCGTCCGCTCCCGATCGCGTCACGCCAAGGTGCTCGGCGAGCGCGAGGATCTCGCGCTGTAACTCGGCCGCGCGCTGCGGGTGTTCCGCGAGCTGCCGGGACAGGACGCGCACCTCGGCCAACCGCCCGGTCTCCTGCGCCGTGAGCACCGGACCCGCACCGTCAGGATGATCGCCCATCATCGCCCGCTCGTGGATCACGATCACCCGCGCGAACGCGTGCGCGACGGCGCGCTCGACGTCCGCCGGCGCGAGGCCCGTCGAGAGCTGGATGACGTGCTGCCCCTCCACCGTGCCGCCACGCGAGCTCCTCGCCGTCCGCGACGAGTTCGCCACGATCCGCGCGGCATCGCCCGCCTCGATGCGCGCGAACACGATCTCGACCGACGTCTGCGCTCCACCTGGCAACGTGACCAGATAGTTCAGCCCACTCTCCGATTCGATGCTCGAGACACCCACGACCGCCGCCAGCCGCGGCATCGCCGCCTCGACTGCACGAGTGAGCTCGGCCGCCGTACCGGCGTGCGCGTGACGCATCTCCGAACCTGCCACCATCCCGACACTCGTGGATAGCTCGTGTGCCGCAGCCAGATTCCCGGCCTTGGCGGCACGCTCCACCTGCACGCTGTTGTGCCGCTCGTACACGTGGATGGCACGGCCGTCGATCTTGATCGTCGTGAGCCCGCGTTGCTCGTCCCACGCCTCCTCGATGACATGACCGACGCTGCGAGCATCCCGGATGCTCCCGCGAATCTCGTCGGCGCTGCCCCGCCAGGTATCCGGCGTGAGCGCTTCGAGGCCGTGGAGCCGCAACGTCACTTCGAACATTCCATCGGTCTTCGCCGCGCCGATCTGCGCGTGCAGCTCGTGCTTCATCGCCGCGAGCTCCCCCGCCGTCGGCGCCGCCGCAGGGTTCCGCAGGAACGTGGCCGGATCTGACAGCACCGCCAGCTCCGCCTCCAGCAGGCGGACGCGCTGGTCCATGAGATCGAGCGCCTGTCGTGCATCACCGCCGCGCTCGACGACCTTTGCGAGCCGCAGCATCTCCGCGGCCTGGTCGGCCACGCGTCGAGCCTTCGAGGAGTGAGTCGCCGCTGCCAGCCGCTCCAGCCCCTGCGACCGCTCGTGCAGCGCAGCGCCCACGTGCCGTCCGATGGCCGTCCCCACGCACTGCATCAGCAGGTCGTTCCAGCCGGCGCTCTGCGGTCCCATGCCCCGCGCCATGGCGATCGCGTTGCCGACCGCCATGGCCATCAGCGTGTGGCCCGTGATCGCGAACGTCTCGTGGGCCGTCCACTTCACGCCGGCGAGGGCCGCTGCGTGGACCGAGTTGCTCGCGACGCGGGCCTCGAGCGAAGCCATCTGGGCCACTTGCCTGTCGAATGCGGCCGCGACCGCTCGAGTGGTTGCGACGTCCCCAAGGATGCTGGCGCCCACCGTCTCCATCGCACCCGTGAACAGGAAGTTCGTGAGGAACGCGTCGCCGAGCGACTCGCCGGTGATCGCGGACTGGCCGACCGAGTTGATCGTGACGTCCACGGCGGTCTTCACCGCCCGCGCGGTGCCCGCGACGATCCTCGCATTCCTCGCCACGAGCACGGCATCTTCGATGCCCTCGACCGTCAGCATCGCGCCGGCAGCCTTCGCGACCACGCTCGCGATCCCGGCCGATGCAAACGCCAGCGCCAGCGTGGCCCCCAGGCTGAGGATCGCGGTGCGAGTCCGCTGATCCTCCAGCTCGTCGTGTGCACGCTTGAAGTAGGTGTCCAGCTGGGCACTCGCCTGGAGCTCTCGCATCGCGGTCTGCGCGTGCGCGAGCGCCGCGCGCTGCGCGGGCACCGGGACCCGGCTGCGCCGCTCCCCGGTCTCGACGGAGAGACCGGCCGCCTCGAGGTTGTCGCGAACCCCGCCCACGAGGTGACGAAGCAAGGTGGACCCGCTCTCGAGACTCTGAAACCCATCGTCCATGGCCGCCGCGACGCGGGCCGCGAGTCCGGTTCGCAACGCGTGCGCGCTGACCGTCACCGCTTCGAGCTGGCCCTCGAGCCGATGCACCTCGGCCAGCAGGGTGAGCTGCTGTGCGTCCAGCTCGACGCGCTCGAGAGCGTCCGGATCGACCGCCTCGCCGTTGACGAGCGCGGTGACGAGGTGGCGCCCCGCATCCAGCGTCTCGCCATAGAGCCCACCCTGGTCGCGCGCCGCACGATCCCCGCCGGAGATCGAGCGCATCGAGTCCTGCTCTGCCTGCATGACGGTCAGGTTGGTCTGCAGCGTGGTGAGGGTCAGACCGGCACGCGCCTCGTACGCGGCGTCGAGCAGGCTCCGGCTGGTCTGCGCGAGGTGAGACGTGGTTGCCGCTGCCGCGAACGTCTCCGCGATCTCGAACACCGGGTCCGATGGCTCGGTCCGCGCGCGCTGGCTCGGCATGCCCGCGAGTCCGCTCGCGATCTCGTACAGCCGCGCCCCCTGGATGACGACCACCCGCGACCATGCCGCGCGCTCCGGCTCGCTCATGCCCACCGCGGTGCTCGACTGCCTCGCGTCGAATGCCATCGTCGGCAGGAGTCGCGAATCGAGTCCCCAGGGTCGCAGCAGCGCGGCCACCGCATCGAGCTGCAGCCCGCAGCTGACGAACTTCTCGCCCAGCACGGGCGCCGACAGGGTCGGCGTCGGCTGGCCTTCTGCCTGACCCAACGCCAGCTCGTCAGCCAGGTCGCTGGACACGATCGCTGCCATCTCGACCGCGCTCACCGCGCTCGGTGACGGCGGCTGACCGCCGCCCGAGTACGCTGCGAGGGCGTCCGCCGGGGCGTGTTCGCGCGCCTCGGGGAACTGCCGCGCCCACGTCACCGGCAGCGCGAACAGCGGCGGCGCGGCGCGGATCGCGTAGGCGAACTGGGAGGGGCTCGCGCCGTGAAGGTGCGGAGCGGCATAGTCATAGAGTGACGCGGCCACCTCCTCCGCCGTCGCGTCGTGTCGGTCGGCGCGGACCCAGTTCCAGAGCGCGGGGTCAGCTTCGCCCATCCAGCGCAGTCCGACCTCGCGAAGCTGGGGGACCGTAACCGCTGGACCCGCGCCTCGTGCGACGAGCGTCGTGCT
>JAYTLP010000565.1:0-10829 GCA_043729375.1 Myxococcales bacterium | reverse complement strand
TCCGGCCGGCCCGAGCGTGCGCGCGAGGAGATAAGCCAGGCACTCAAGGTCTCGCTCGCGCTCGGCGATCCCGAGCTGCTCTGCGAGTGCTACCTCGAGCTCGGCGACCTCGTCGCCGCGCTCGCCTCGCCGGAAGCAGCGGCCGAGGAGCTCGAGGAGGGCGTGCTGCTCGTCACCCAGGGCGACGGTCCCGCCGTCGACCATGGGCCGGAGGCGCTTCCGCGCCTGCTCGTCCGGCTCGCGTCGCTGCGCCTCCAGCTCGGCGCGCGCGAGAAGGCGTCGAGGCTCGTCGGCCACGCCGTGCGCCTCGTGGAGGCCAGCAACAACGAGGTGGGGCGCGCACGCGTCCGCGCGCTCGGTGCGCAGGTGATGCACGCGGCCGGCAACCACCAGGAGGCGACTCGCCTCCGTCGGCTCGCAGTTGCAGATTTGCGTGCCCTCGGTGACCGCCAGTCCACGGCCGAGCAGCTCCTCGTGCTCGCGACGGAAGAGCCCGAATCCGATCGTGGCGCGATTCTCGCGGAGGCGGAGCTGCTGTCCGGACAGGTCGCATGGACGGACGGCGCAAAGCAGTCTCGCGAGCGCGCGGCCAAGATCGCGTGATACGCTTTTTTGCATGTGCGGAATCGTTGGTTACGTCGGCGAAAAAGAGAGCATCCCGGTCCTGATCGAAGGACTTCGTCGCCTCGAATACCGCGGCTATGACTCGGCAGGTGTCGCGGTGCTGGAGCCCGGTGCCGGCGCGGCGGAAGGCAAGCTCGTCACAAAACTCGTTCGTGCGCGCGGCAAGCTCGTCAACCTCGAGAAGAAGATCGCCGAGGACCGCCCTTTCGGAAAGGTGGGCATCGGCCACACGCGCTGGGCCACCCACGGACGGCCGTCCGACGAGAACGCGCACCCGCACAAGTACGGCTCGGTGTCGGTCGTGCACAACGGCATCATCGAGAACCACGCGGCGCTTCGCGCGACGCTGACGGCGGCAGGGCACAAGTTCTCTTCCGAGACGGACACCGAGATCATCGCTCACCTCGTCGATACGGAGCTGAAGAAGGGTGGCTCCCTGCTCGAGGCCGTGCGGCGATCGCTCGCGCAGGTGCAAGGCGCGTACGCGATCTGCGTGCTCTCCGAAAACACACCCGGCGAGATCGTGGCCGCCAAGAACGCGTCGCCGCTCGTGCTCGGGCAGGGTGACGGCGAGAACTTCGTCGCGTCCGACATCCCCGCGATCCTCGAGCACACCCGCAAGATGATCTTCCTCGACGAGGGCGACATCGCCGAGGTCAGCCGCTCGGGCATCAAGATCATCGACATGGCGGGCAAGCCCGTCACGCGCGACGCCAAGACCATCTCGTGGAGCCACGTCTCCGCGGAGAAGGACGGCTTCAAGCACTTCATGCTGAAGGAGATCCACGAGCAGGCGCGCGCCGTCACCGACACGCTGCGCGGGCGCATATCAGTCGAGCAGTCCGATGCATTCATCGACGGCATCGAGCTCGATGTGAAGGCGCTCAAGAAGATCACCATCATCGCGTGCGGCACATCGTGGCACGCGGGACTCGTCGGAAAGTTCCTCATCGAATCGCTCGCGCGCATCCCCGTCGAGGTCGATCTGGCCTCCGAGTATCGCTACCGCGACCCGATCATCGGCCCGGGCGATACGCTGCTCGCGATCTCGCAGTCCGGCGAGACCGCCGACACGCTGGCCGCGTTGAAGGAGGCAAAGGCGAAGGGCGCGAAGATTCTCTGCATCGCGAACGTGGTCGATTCGTCGATCCCGCGCGTCTCGCACGGTGCGCTGTACACACACGCGGGTCCGGAGATCGGCGTCGCTTCCACGAAGGCGTTCACGACCCAGCTCGCCGCGCTCGTGGTCCTCGCGATCCACCTCGGGCGCCGCACCGGCACGCTCGACGAGGGCCGGGCCGCGCGCCTCATCACCGAGCTGCTCGCGATCCCGCAGAAGATGACGGACGTGGTGGGCCTCGCCCCGCAGATCCAGGTCATCGCGCGTCGCTACGGACATGCGCGCGATTTCCTCTTTCTCGGCCGCGGCAACAATTATCCCATCGCGCTCGAGGGCGCGCTCAAGTTGAAGGAGATCTCGTACATCCACGCGGAGGGCTATCCGTCGGGTGAGATGAAGCACGGTCCCATCGCGCTCATCGACGAGAACATGCCCATCGTCGTGATCGCGCCGCGCGGTCCCGGCTACGACAAGGTCATGTCCAACCTCGCCGAGGTCAAAGCGCGCGAGGGCAAGATCATCGCAATCGCGACGCGGGGCGACAGCGAGGTCGGCACCCTCGCGGACGAGTGCATTCTCATTCCAGACACCGCGCCGGAGCTGCAGCCGTTCCTCACCACGCTGCCGCTCCAGCTCCTCTCGTACTACGTGGCCGACTTCAAGGGCACTGACATAGATCAGCCACGTAACCTGGCCAAGAGTGTGACGGTCGAGTAACGCCGCGACATTTTGCGACGTGAGCACGATCGCAAGTCGTCGACATCTCCCAAGATTCTCGGCGTACAGGTTGCTGTGTGGAGATGGGTAACTCCCACCCCACGCGAGGCTCCCAATGAACAAGTCGCAGAAGTCAGATACGTCAACGGACAACACGAAGACCATCAAGACGCCGGTCGTCCGCAACGAGGGCGAGGGCAGCTACACCGCTGCGCGTGCCTACGACAACGACGTACGCGAGTTCGTGAAGTCGGGCGCCGTCGAGGATGCCGCCAGGGAGGCCGAGGCTGCCGTCGACGGCACCGAGGGCGCCGTCCTGCGCGAGGCCGAGAAGGCCGGCAAGCGCGGCAAGGCCTAGAGCCAACGCCCCTCGCGGAGGGGTGGCGCGAATCGCCTGATCTTCGAGAGACCCCGTGTGGGCGGAAGAACATCGGCGCGTTTGGGTGTCTTCTGGCTGCGTCGGCGTCTGCTTTTCCTACGCGCTCGTCCACGTCCGGGAGCTGGTCTTCCGGTCGCGGCGAGCGGGCCCATCGCCGGGTACTCGTTCCGAGAGCGTCTCGCCGTGCCTGTGCTTCAGAGACGAGCTCGACGCAAGTGCGGGGGCTGTCTACTCGTTGCCCACGGCATTCTGCAGCTCGGCGAAGAGCTGGTCGGCGTACGGGCGGTAGGCGGACTGCGGCGCGCGGTCGAGAAACTGCTGCGTGTGCGAAAGCGCCTCGGAGTACTGCGCTAGACGCTGCTCGCAGACGGCCTGGTCGAACAGGAACTGCGGATCGTTGCTGATGCGATGCGCCTCGCGAAACGCCGTGAGCGCGGCATCGAACTGCGCGGCCTGCCATGCCTTCACGCCACCATCGGCGAGCGCCCGCACGTTGGGTGCAAGCTCCTTCGCCGGTGGGATGGGCCCGAGTGCATGGCCATTGTGCTTCGGCGCGGCGGTCTGCGGCAAGGGCGGTGCGTACTGCTGCTGCTGCGGGGTCGCAATCCCGCCCGACGCCCACGCCATCGCGGCCTGGCTCATGGCGTCCTCGCAGAGCTGCTCCATCCCCCAGCTCGGCTTCTGCTGGTTGTAGAGCTCACCGCGTGGCGACGTGATCTGCAGACGGTTGTAGCCCTCCCCGAGTATCAGCATCACGCGAAGCGTCGCCGCCGGGTTGATGACGAAGCCTCGACGCTGCGCGACACGGAAGCAGCGCTCCTGCTTGCCGGCGCTTGCGGCCGGGCCTGTGACGTCGATGGCGAGCACCGGCGTGCCGCCCTGCGGTGCGGCGTACTGCGGTGGCGGCGGCGACGCGTACTGCGGTGGCGGCGGCCCGACGGTGGGTTGACCCTCGTTGACGTAGGCTCGCTCTGCGAATTGCATCGCGTCCTCGCAGAGCTGCTGCATGCCCCATCCGGGCCGCGGCGTGTCGACGACCTGGCCGCGACGGGCCGAGGTCACGATGAGGCGGTTGTAGCCCTCCATGAGCTGCAGTGTGACGTGCACAGGGGCCGGCGCGCCGTACGTCAGGCCGAAGCCGTGGGCACGCGCAACCTCCTCGCAGCGACGGACCTTGCCCGGGTTGACCGCGGGGCCGGTGACCTCGAGCGAAAGCGGCTGACCGGGCGCCGCGTGAGCACTGCCCGGTACGACACCGACCGCGATCAACGACGACAACACGAAGAGACGAGGACCCCACAGACCCGGAATTGGCTTCATGGCCGGCATGATACCGCGACGCCGCCGGCCTCGGAACTCCCCGGGCGATGTGCTCGCGTGAGCAAGCGCACGCCACGTGACGTAGTAGGCTGCGGACGGAGCATGCGCATCGTCCCCCTCGCGCTGGTGTGTGTGGCCTGTACGAACGGCACGGTCGTGGTGCGTGTCCCGCTCGATGGACGAAGCGCTACCATCGCTCGGCCTGACCGGGCGGGTGAGCGCGAGCACGGCCTCGCGGCGGGGACCCTCACGCACTGGGTCTCCCTGTCGCGGCTCGACGGCACGACCGTGTGCTTCGACGTGGTGCTGCGTAGTCTCGAGCCGCTGGAGCTACGGTCGGTCCGCGCGTTCCTCGAAGTCCCCGGGCAGACGCCGATCGAGCAGGCCGAGCTCTGGCCGCAGGAGCCGACACAGCGCGAGGTGCCGGGGCTCCTCGTCGAGCGCGAGGAGCGCGGCTTCTACACCGAATGCGCGAAGCAGGACCACGCCGGTATCTGCCTGGCCTACGAGACAAGGCCGTCCTATCGCGCGGTGAAACGCGCCGGGCTGGTCGCGGTGCACGAGGCGCGCGGGCGCATGTGCTATCCGAATGCCTCTCACATCACGTCGGGGACCCCCGAGCTGCGCTTGTCGGTCGAGCCAGCAGGCGAAGCCACCGAGCAGTACCGTTTTCGACTCGCGCACTGATGCGGATCGCTTCCATGGAGAAGGAACGATGAGCACGCTGACCCACACCGGTCCCGAAGGGGCACCTCGCATGGTCGACGTGGGCGACAAGCCCGAGACCGCGCGCGAGGCGATCGCGGAAGCATTCGTCGTCTGCGCTCCGTCGACCCTCGTCGAGATCGCAGCCAACCGCGGGCCGAAGGGCGATGCGCTCGCCGTCGCCCGCCTCGCGGCAATCCAGGCGCCGAAGCGGACGCCGGACCTCGTGCCGCTGTGTCACCCGCTCCGGCTGTCGTCCATCGAGGTAGAGCTCGAGCTGGTCGAGCCCGATCGGGTGCGCGTATGGGCTCGGGTGCGCGCCATCGAGCGCACCGGGGTGGAGATGGAAGCGCTCACGGCGGTTCTGGTCGGTGCGCTCACGCTCTACGACATGGTGAAGGCGATCGACCGCAGCGCATCGATCACCGACGCGCGCGTGCTCGAGAAGCGAGGCGGCAAGACCGGGAAGTGGGTGCGCCCGGCGTGACCGATAGTATCAACTGATACGATCTTCGCGCAGCGCGGCGAGCAGCTTCGCCAGTGCCTCGGTCCGCTCGTGGATGCGTTCCCAGTTGTCGTGCGCGATCTGCTCGGACAGCCCACGCTCCGGTCGCTCCTTCAGCTGGTCCCACGAGGTCGCAGAGCCGTCGAAGAAGAACTTGCCGCCCGGCGCGCGCTTGCGCACCGCGTCCAGCGCCGAGAAGCGGACGAGCTGCAACGTCGGGTCCGGCGCGCGGCGGAAGAGCCCGACGAGGCGCGATGGCGTGTCGGTGTGGAAGGCGGTCTCCGGGTGGAACGGCGCGATCGCAAAGGCAGCCGGCGCGAGCTTCCGGCACTCGTCCGTGTAGCGCTCGAACGCGCGCGCGTCGCCTGCGAAGTCGGGAAGGATGACGAGCACGATCTGCGCCGAATGGCGCTCCCAGCGACTCGCGCACACGGCAACCTCGGCCGGCGTGGGCGCCTCGAGCAGCACCTCGCGCCCGAGCTGCTCCGACAGACGCGTCGTCCGCGCGTACGGGCACAGCGACCAGCCCTCGACGATCTCGACGAGGAAGCGGTCGTTGCGCGCCAGCGCGGCGGCGACGCGCTGCTCCATCGTCAGAACTTGTTGGAGACGGAGAGGAACGTCATCTTCTCGTTCGTGTCGCGCAGCCGCCCCGACAGCGTGCGGACGAAGTTCCACAGGAGCTCGTACGCGAGGTCGCGGTCGACGAAGAGCAGGTCCTCGAGCGCTTCCTTGCGGATGACGAAGAGGCGGCACTTCTCGTGGACGAGCGCATGCGCCGAGCGCGGGACGTCGTCGATGAGCGCCATCTCGCCGAAGTACGCACCGGGTCGCAGGATCGCGATGGCCTCTTCTCCCATGCCGGGCACCATGCGCGAGATGCGAACGGCGCCGTCGAGGATGAGGAAGAACTTGTCGCCCTTGTCGCCCTCCTGGAAGATCGTGCCGCCGCCGCTGTGCGTCTCCTCGAGCCCGATATCGGCGATGCGTCGCAGGTAGGCTGCAGGAAGGCCGGCGAAGAAATTCACCTGCGCGAGGTGCTCGACTGCCTCGCGGCCGGTCGTGCCCTGCGTCGCCTCTTCGCTCATGCGTCTGTTCTAGCTCGAACCGTTCTAGTGGGAAAGAAAGCGCTCGGCGTCGATGGCGGCCATGCAGCCAGATCCGGCGGCAGACACGGCCTGGCGATAGACGCTGTCGGCAACGTCTCCCGCGGCGAACACGCCCGGGATCTTGGTGGCGGTGATGGCGGACTTGTTCATGGGCAGGACGAGGTAGCCAGCCTCGTCCATTTCGAGCTGGCCTGTGAAGATGTCGGTGTTGGGCTGGTGACCGATGGCGACGAAAACGCCTTTGACCGGCACGTCGGTGACCGTGTTGGTCTTGAAGTTGCGCACTTTCGCGTGGGTGACACCCACCTTCCCGGGCTCACCGCAGATCTCGTCGAGCGCCGACGAGAGCATCCATTCGATCTTCGAGTTGTTGCGCGCTCGCTCCTGCATGACGGCCGAGGCGCGGAGCTCGTCGCGGCGGTGCACGACTATGACCCGGCTCGCGTGCTTCGTGAGGTACGTCGCCTCCTCCATCGCCGTGTCGCCACCGCCGATGATCATGACCGTCTGGTCCTTGAAGAAGAACCCGTCGCACGTGGCGCAGGCGGAGACGCCATAGCCCTTCAGCCGGTCCTCGCCAGGAGTACCGAGCCATTTTGCGACGGCGCCCGTCGCGATGATGAGCGCATCGCACGTCACGACGGCGTCCTCGATGCCCGAGACCTTCAGCGTGAATGGGCGCTTCGAGAGATCGACCGAGTCGACGTCACCGATGAGGAAGCGCGTGCCGAAGCGCTCCGCCTGCGCGCGAAACTCGCTCATGAGTTCGGGACCCATGATGCCCTTCGGGAAGCCCGGGTAGTTCTCGACCTCGGTGGTGTTGACGAGCTGGCCACCGGGCGGTCCTCCCTTGGCGAGCCCCTCGACGACCAGCGGCGGTATCGCGGCACGCGCCGCGTAGATGGCAGCCGTGAGCCCCGCTGGACCGGAGCCGATGATGACGAGACGCTCGTGTTGGATCATGGACGGGGAATATAGCCGTTCCCCCGACGCATCGCTACCGTCGGTGATGCAAATGAAAGAGCCCCGCGGATCGCTTCGCGGGGCCCCTGGTATGGAGTGGCTGCTACTTCTTCGCGACGTCGAAGCGGTCGAGGTTGGTGACTTTGCTCCACGCGCTGACGAAGTCCCTCACGAACTTCTCCTTGGCGTCCGACGACGCGTACACCTCGGAGACGGCGCGGAGCTCGGCGTTCGATCCGAAGATCAGGTCGACCGGCGTAGCGGTCCAGCGGGCCTTGCCGGAGACACGGTCGACGCCCTCGTACACGCCTTCGCTCTTGGTCGACTTCGTCCATTTGGTCGACATGTCGAGGAGGTTGACGAAGAAGTCGTTCGACAGCGTGCCCGGCTTGGTGGTGAGCACGCCGTGCTGCACGTGCCCCTCGTTAGCATCGAGCACGCGCAGGCCACCGATGAGGACCGTCATCTCGGGGACGGTCAGCGTGAGCTGGCTCGCCTTGTCGACGAGGAGCTCGGCGGGCGAGCGGGTGAGGCCCGTGCCGAAGTAGTCACGGAAGCCGTCCGCGGCCGGCTCGAGCATCGCAAACGACTTCACGTCCGTTTGATCCTGCGTTGCGTCGGTGCGGCCGGCGTAGAAGGGCACGGTCACGTTGACACCGACCTTCTTCGCCGCCTGCTCCACAGCTGCGTTGCCGCCGAGCACGATGAGATCGGCCAGCGACACGCGCCTTCCCTTCGCCGGCTTCTTGTTCCACTCGCCCGCGATGCCTTCGAGCTTCTGCAGTACCGTCGCGAGCTCGGCAGGGTCGTTCACCGCCCAGGCCTTCTGCGGCTCGAGCCGGATGCGGGCGCCGTTGGCACCGCCGCGCATGTCCGTGCCGCGGAACGTGGACGCCGAGGCCCACGTGGTTCGAACGAGCTGCTGCGGAGTGAGACCGGAGGCGAGGATCTTCGACTTCAGCGACGACGCATCCTTCGCATCGATGAGCGCGTGGTCGTTCGCCGGCACCGGGTCCTGCCAGAGCAACGCCTCCTTCGGGATGTCGGGGCCGAGGTAGCGCGCCCGGGGTCCCATGTCGCGGTGCGTGAGCTTGAACCACGCCTTCGCGAATGCAATCTGGAAGTCCTCCGGCTTGTCGTGGAAGCGCGTCGCGACGACCTTGTAGGCGGGGTCGAACTTCAGCGCGAGGTCCGTCGTGAACATGATCGGCGGGTGCTTCGACTTGTCGTGCGCGTCCGGCACCGACGTCGCTGCCTTGTTACCCGCGGGGATCCACTGGATCGCGCCGGCCGGGCTCTTCGTCTGCACCCAGTCGAACTTGAACAGATTGTCGAGGTAGTTGGTCGTCCACTCGGTCGGGTTCATCGACCACGCGCCTTCCAGCCCGCTCGTGACGGCGTCCTTGCCGACGCCGGTCCCGCACTTGCCCTGCCAGCCCATCCCCTGCGCCTCGACGCCCGCCGCCGCGGGCTCGGGACCCACGCACTTCACCGGGTCGTGCGCGCCGTGCGCCTTGCCGAACGTGTGCCCTCCGGCGATCAGCGCGACGGTCTCCTCGTCGTTCATCGCCATGCGCCCGAACGTCTCGCGAATGTCCTTCGCGGCAGCGACGGGATCCGGGTTGCCGTTGGGACCGACCGGGTTCACGTAGATGAGGCCCATCTGCACGGCGCCGAGCGGCCGCTCGAGCTTGCGGCCCGGCGCGTAGCGCTCGTCGGCGAGCTGCTTCTTCTCGGGCCCCCAGTACACGAGGTCGGGCTCCCAGTCGTCGGGTCGTCCCGCGCCGAAGCCGAACGTCTTGAAGCCCATCGATTCGAGCGCGACGTTGCCCGTGAGCACCATGAGGTCGCCCCAGGAGATCTTCTGGCCGTACTTCTGCTTGATGGGCCACACCAGGCGACGCGCCTTGTCGAGATTGGCATTGTCCGGCCAGCTGTTGAGCGGGTCGAAGCGTTGCTGCGCGCCGCCGGCGCCGCCGCGGCCATCGCCCGTGCGGTACGTGCCCGCACCGTGCCACGCCATGCGGATGAAGAACGGACCGTAGTTGCCGTAGTCGGCCGGCCACCACGCCTGTGAGGTCGTGAGCACGGCCTTGATGTCCTTCTTGACTGCCGCGAGGTCGAGCGTCGCGAACGCCTTGGCGTAATCGAAATCCTTGCCGAGCGGGTTGGACTCGACCGCGTTGCGGCGCAGTGGCGAGAGATCGAGCTCGTCGGGCCACCAGTACTGGTTCGGCTTCGCGAGCCCGTCGGCCCACACCGCGCCGGACACCAACGAAATTGCTGCTGCGAATGCGGCGATGGACCGCCTCTTCTTGCGTTGCATGTCGAGACCTCTTCTCCCGGAAGCGGGTGCAACAGTAGTATTCGAAGATCACATCCAATCTGCAATCACCTAGCCGATAGCAAATTGCTATGGCGCGATAGCCGAAAAAAAAGGGCGCCGCCGGAGCGACGCCCTCGTTCCCGACGACGAGATGCTAGTGAATCTTGCCGTTGAGGATGAAGAACGTGACGAGCGAGTAGATGACGAGCGACTCGATGAGTGCGAGACCGATGATCATCGGAGTGAAGATCTTGTCGGCTGCCGACGGGTTGCGCGCGATGCCATCGAGCGCTGCCGCAGCGGCCTTGCCCTGACCGAGCGCGCCACCGAAGGCGGCGATCGCGACCCCTAGAGCGCCGGCCACCGCGATCCATTTGTCGCGCTCCGCGAACGCAACGCCCGCGTTCTCCTGCGCGAAGGCCGCGCTCGCCACGAGCATCGTGACGAAGAATGCACCCATACCAGCGACTGCCTTACCAACCGTCTTCATTTTACTCCTCCTGGATTCGAAAAAACATGTGACTCAACTCGATGAAAGTGTCCGCTACGCGACGGCGTCGTCGTAGTGGTGATGTCCGTCTTCGTCATCGCCGTGCTCATGCTCCACGGCGCTCTGGATATAGACCATCGTGAGCAGAGAGAACACCAGCGTCTGCACCACGGCGACCAGGACGCCGAGGATCAAGAACGGCACCGGCACGAGCAGGGGAACTAGCGCGAAGAACGCGCCGACGACCTTGTGATCGGCCGACATGTTGCCCGCGAGCCGGATGGACAGCGAGACCGGGCGCGCGATGTGGCTGATGAGCTCGATGGGGAGCATGAGCCACGAGAGCCAGAGCACCGGACCGAGGAAGTGCTTGAAGTACGCGAGGCCGTGCTCCTTGACGCCGTAGACGTGGGTCAGGATGAACACGAGGACGAGCAGCGCCCCGAGCACGTGCGTGATCGAGTAGTGCGTCGGGAACGCGTCCGTCAGCACCCTTCGTTCGAGGTACTGCTGCGAGAACAGCTTCAGGTTGTGCACGCCCGGCAGGAGGTCGAGCAGTGTGGTTTCTTCA